>JAUZOU010000631.1 GCA_030706285.1 Bacteroidota bacterium | reverse complement strand
TTTAAGCACGTCAACTGTTTGAGTATAATAGGACTGCGCGATGGCCGGATTATTTCCAAAGGCACACGCATTGGCCAATGTACACAAAATGTCTTCTTTGTCTTTATTATAGGCCGGCTTAACGGATTGATTAATGGATAAGGCTTTTTCCAACGCAGTTTGGGCTTCAGTGTATTTTTTCAGATTGGCATATGCAATCCCCATATAATAATACGACTGTTCGCATCTTCGTTCATTATTGTCGACTTGCCGGAACAATTGGATTGATTTTTTCAGATCGGCCACAGCTGCCTCATGGTCACCGATCATTAGATGAATGGCCCCGATTGAGGTGGATTCCTCTGCCAATTTTTCAGGTGAATAACCTTTTTGAGCGACTAACAGACTGTCTATGCAGGAACGGATTTCATCATTCCGTTTGAGATGGTGCAACAGGTTTATTTTTTCTTTGAGATACAGGGGGTATTCAGCAATGGAATCTAAAACGGATCCATTTTTTGATTCGATTGAAGCCCTTCTGGCTGCGTGCAACTTTTCCAAACTGGCCAGCGCGCCCTGGTAATCGCCTTTGTTTAGTTGCATGTCTTTTTGAATGGAAAAGAGACTAGGCAAAAACGTTGTTAGCTGTGCCGGATCCATAAACTTCAGGAGCTCTTCGCATTGCTTTTCACACATGAAAGCCATATAGTCATTGTTCAGATTGTACAGATACAGATTGACTTTCCTGGATAACGTTGCCAAAGCAAACGGATAATCATGGATGGACAGGCATCGTTGGTAACAGTTGTCGAAACATTTCAATGCCTGGTTATAGTCGCTTTTCTTCAGGTACGAGCATCCTATATCAAAATAGGTTCTGGCTATTCCCATTGTATCGCCGGCTGTCAAAGCAAGTTGCAAGGCAATCTGATACAGGGAATCTGACTTTTCCCATTCTCCGGTGTTATTGTAGATCCCGGCGACATTGCGGAGCGCCTGTACGTAGGCTGACGGTTTTCCTCCTTTCTTAAACCAGTTCAATGCAGCAAGATAGCCCTTTAACGCGTTGCCATATTCCTGAGAAGCTTCAAACGGATAGGATTCATAATAATAGGCGTTCCCGATAAACCGGTAAGCCATTTGTTTGGTTGCTTCGTCATTTGCATAGGTTTCGGTTTGCAAAAAAAGATTTCTTGCTGTTTGATATCGCTTCAGATGGAAGTAACACAATCCTAGCTCCAAAGAAGAAATGGCTTTGGCGGCAGAATCTGCGTAAAGAATGCTTTTTTCGAAATAGGGGATGGATGATTGATAGTCGTTTTTTGAAAACAGCTCACTGGCAACGGAACCATTTGCCTTCCCGTAAATCTGTTTGGCCAGCAGTCGCTCTTTTTCCGGGATCAAATCATTGTCTTTGATTATGGATAACAGGAGGATGGCTTTTGGAAAGTTCTTGGATTTGTAGTTGTCTATGGCTGGAGTTGAAAGGACAATAGCTGGCAGATAAGCGCGCTCTTGCTCTGCAATATTCAGGCTGTCGTAAATGGTCTGTGCTTGTTCGTGCAACTTGGCTGCCTCATTCCATCTGGCACTGTCGTAGGTATAACCGGCACTGATTCCGTTTATGGCAG
>JAUZOU010000630.1 GCA_030706285.1 Bacteroidota bacterium | reverse complement strand
GGTTACCTCTGATATGCGCCGTAAAGCGAAGACAGCTAATTTCGGGATCATTTACGGCATTTCAGCGTTTGGATTGGCAGAACGGATGGGTGTCTCACGGACAGAAGCCAAAGCCTTGATTGATGGGTATTTTGAGACCTATCCATCCGTCAAATCTTATATGGATAAAGTGATTGAAGAAGCCAGGAAAAATGGCTGGGTAGAAACCATCTTTCATAGAAAACGTTATCTACCTGACATACAATCGCACAACTCGGTCGTCCGGGGATATGCCGAACGGAATGCCATCAACGCTCCGATTCAGGGAACGGCTGCAGATATCATCAAGCTGGCAATGGTTCATATACAACAGTCTATTGAGCAACAAGGTCTTCAATCGAAAATGATTTTACAGGTTCATGACGAATTGGATTTTATTGTACCTAAAAATGAACTGGAAATCCTGAAAAATCTTGTCATCAAAGAAATGGAATCGGTTGTAAAATTGAAAGTCCCGTTAAAGGCTGATGTCGGGTATGGTAGAAACTGGCTAGAAGCACACTGATAAGTCTCCGACTTTTTGTACTTTTGCAGTCTTTAGAAGCGTTATTCTTATTTAAAAGCAATCTGTTCAACTGATCAATATGTCTTTACAATGTGGCATCGTCGGCCTGCCTAATGTCGGCAAATCTACTCTTTTCAACTGTTTGTCAAATGCCAAGGCACAAGCAGCCAATTTCCCGTTTTGTACCATCGATCCAAATGTGGGGGTCATTACCGTCCCGGATGAACGGCTGAACAAACTGGCAGAATTGGTTCATCCTGGCAGAATTGTCCCGACTACCGTTGAAATTGTCGATATTGCCGGTCTGGTGAAAGGTGCTAGCAAAGGGGAAGGATTGGGAAACAAATTTCTTGGTAACATCCGCGAAACAGATGCCATTATTCATGTCATCAGATGTTTTGATGATGACAATGTGGTTCATGTCGATGGCAGCGTCAATCCAGTCCGTGATAAGGAAATCATTGATTTTGAATTGCAGATCAAAGACCTTGAAACGATTGAAAGCCGTATCCAGAAAGTTCAGAAACAGGCTCAGACCGGTGGAGACAAACAAGCCAAACAGGTGTATGAGGTCCTGGCTCGTTATAAAGAAGTCTTGGAACAAGGGAAATCAGCTCGAACCGTTACATTTGAAACCAAGGACGAACAGAAAATCGCACATGATTTGTTTTTATTGACCAACAAACCGGTCATGTACATTTGCAATGTTGATGAAGCCTCAGCTGTGAATGGCAATCAATATGTCGATCAGTTACGTGAATCCGTCAAAGATGAAAATGCTCAATTGTTGATTGTCGCCGCCAAGATTGAATCGGAAATAGCTGAGTTTGATACTTACGACGAACGTCAGTTGTTTCTGAATGAAATCGGCCTGGAAGAATCCGGTGTGAACCGTCTGATCAAATCTGCTTACAAATTATTGAATTTGAGCACATTTATCACTGCCGGTCCAATGGAAGTACGAGCCTGGACATTTATTTCCGGTAGTAAAGCGCCGGTTTGTGCCGGTATTATTCATACCGATTTCGAAAAAGGATTTATCCGTGCTGAAGTCATCAAATACGAAGACTACAT
>JAUZOU010000063.1 GCA_030706285.1 Bacteroidota bacterium | reverse complement strand
TCTTTATCCAACTTCAAGCCTATGTGCAACGGTCCTTGTTCAGATTGGTTGTCTGCCCACACGATTAACCGGCCTTTTACCGGGATGACTGTTTTTGTGGTATCGGTTGATGGAATCTGGCATAATTGTTTATTGACCGGCAGATCACTCAAATACCACCCGGCGATGTTCACCGGTTCAGTTCCGGCATTATACAGTTCAATATAATCATCCTTTTCACCGAACTCATCAACGATAGACTGATTGCTTGAAACCAGTTCGTTGATAAAGACAGTCTGCTTTTCGACCGGCGTTTCGTACGGTTCATACACCGCCCTGAGGTTCAGGTTTCCGGTAAATTTGCCAGCATAAACCGAATCCGTTAGCAGCTTCAATTCTGTTGAGCTTTCATCGAACGTTAGATTCAGATCAAAAATCAAATCAGTGCTTGTCACCGAACATTGATGGACTTCAACGGCAATGAGGTTATTCCCTTCCTTTAAATAGCTTACGGGAATGCTGAATGTCGCTGTAAGCCCCTCATTGTACGTAGACGAAAACGTATTGAACGACACGGCTCCGGCCGGCATATTGATACGGCCTACATCCTGTCCGTTCACATAAATAACGGCACCATCATCCACAAAAGCAGTAATCTTAAAGTTCGTTTTTGTATTCAGGTCTTTGATCGTAACCGTCTTTCGAAAATAGGCTGTCGGATATTTGGCAGAGGCGTTTCCGCCGTAACCGATCTGCGTTTTTTGAGCATCACCATAACCAAGCTGCGCTGGCCCTGACTTCCAGGAGGAATCACTATAGCCATCAGTATTCCAGTTTGTTGCCGGAATAGAGCTCCCGTCATAATAGTTCCAGCTACTACCCATCGGAATCAGTGTCACAGCTGTGGTTGAAAGTTGCAACCAATGGCTGAAGCGGTATCCTGGTATTTGACTGGCTTTTATAGCCATCGTCCGGTTTAGAAAATACTTAATGTTTACCTCCGGATCAATCACAGGCTGATCATTAAGTGTATATGAAGCACCAGAGACATTGGCACTCAAATGAAGTGCGGCGGTTCCGGTTCCATTCAGAAAACGGTTGCTTATAAAAGTCAACATAGCAGCCGGACGACTGGCAGAAAAGGTCTTCATGCTGTTTAACGTAGAAGCAAAATTATCTGACAAACTCCATTTAGCCTTATGGTAAGGGATCTCGTTCGCAATTCTGAGCGACAGGCTATCCATGATGTGATTCACCCGGTTCGTTTCGAACGTGGTAGAGATATGAACGGCAAACCGATCGATCAACTTGTTCCGGAAGGTGTCATTCAGGACCAATCGTTTCAGAAGAATGACAGACCATTCCGGAAGACCGCTGCTGTAACCTAACGATCCGTCGGTGTTTTCGCCAAGGGCAAATGTCAGCGAATTGTGATTGATTCTGGATGGCTCGAACCCAAAATCGGTGTCCCAGAATGTCCAGCGCCATTTCCCTCCATCCGTTTTCTTCCACATTTTAATGTTGTTATACGGCCAGTCGGTATTGGCAATGTATATTTCCGCAATCATGTAATTGATGAACTCATCCACATCCATCTTGTCACAAAGTTGCTTGTAGACGACAGGATTTGTCATATCATTGCTCTTAACAAAATTGCTGAGTTCAAGAAAACGGGAATCTGTGGCTATGTCATCGTCGGTATCTAGTCCCATGCCGTTCGCTTCTAATAACGTCACATCATCGTTATCATACCCGTGATTGCTCCAGACAAAATCTTTATTGCTCCGCTCGCGCAAGTTCTCGATGCCATAATAAACACCGTTCATAAATACAACAGCCGGTTCGTAGGCGAGGTAATCCAAATCCATTCGATGCATGATGGTCGACTCGATAAATGCATCCCGCATCATCGTATTACCAAAGTCATTACCGGAATTTCTCAGTTGAATGTCCTTATATTTTAAGCCGGGCTTTGTCGCTTCAAAAAACGGATACCGGAGCTGCTTGTCACCAAACTTCTGGTTGGGAGAAATCGCAATTGATTTTAAAGGATTGGCTCTGGTCCATCCACCCAGGATATTAATGTCGACTTCCCGGTTCAGACATGGATTGCCGGCCGCATCAAACAGCTCAAAATTGACCGGTCTGTCCCAGTCACAATTGTAGTTGCGCTTAACCGACTGGCCATTACCGGTCAGGCCGTTTGTTCCGTCTCCATCACAATAAATACCGGTTTTCGGATCATACAGGTTGGCCTGGCTGGTTGAAATGGAAACCACTCGCAAATTGGGCTGCCGTTGATTGACAAAATACGTTGCCGAAATGACATCGCTGGACAACTTTCCAGCTGAAAAAGTTTTGGCTCGATAGACCTTGGTCGAATTTAGATAGATGAATGAACCCGGTATATATCTCGTCGAATTTCTGGTTGGTTCCGAACAATCGGTACTATAATAAATGGTATCTCCGTAAGACGGCGATATAAATGAAACGATTTTGGAGCCTGTATAAAAACCCGGTATCAGGCTAAACACCGGATTAGAGCAACGCTGAGTCGCCCATAAGTTGTTATTGTTGCTCGCCACAGGACTGGGGCGTTCGAAAAAGACCCAGTTTGCACCGCCATCGGTTTGACGTCCGTACGAAATATTCCGGTATTGAGGGGGGTATTTCACACTATCTACAACAGCCTGATAACGGTTCATCAGATACAAGGTTCCGCCTTCCGCATTAAGTTTGAACGGAGCATGGTTGTAATGATCTTCGCGCTCAAAATAAAAAATGGCATACCCCTTGGCAGGAATCATCACTTTCATGGGATTCCATTTGTGCCAATTCAACGGATCATCGGTAAAAAAATAATTATCGGTCGTAAAGATCGCACTTGAAGTCGGATTGTACAGTTCCACCCAATTGCTGTAATTGAACGCATCGTCCATTACGTACGATACATTTTTGACCATCAGCTCATTGATCTTTAAATCGGCCCTGGTCAAACAAGGAACAAGGAGAAGCAGACTCAAAAGACATTTTTTCATGAATAGATTTCAGGTATATTTAGCGATTTCCGGTATTGATGTCGCTTAAGGCTCCAAAAATAGACAAAAAGCAAGAGGCTTGTCATCGAAACCATATCCTTTTGATGAAAAATGGCTAATGATGGCTTTCTCCGAACTTATAAACGAAATCAGGAAGCTAGTTCCTGAAAATATACTGCTCCGGAAAAACTAAGCAAGAATTTTTCCGGAGCAGTTCTGCTGTTCGAATCGTCTATTGACGTTTCTATTTTTAATCTTTAAACCAGTTACAGCTTATCTGTTAACCAGCTCATGGGATCAATCATCGTTCATGGATGCCAGGAATTCCTCATTTGAAGCAGTCTTCTCCAGACGATTCCTTAAGAAATCCATCGCCTCGATCGAATTCATATCTGCCAGATAGCGGCGAAGAATCCAGAGACGGTCTTGCGTTTGCTGATCAAGCAGCAAATCATCGCGCCGTGTGCTGGAAGCTGTAATGTCCACAGCCGGGAATATCCGTTTATTGGACAATTTGCGGTCAAGCTGAAGTTCCATATTACCTGTTCCTTTGAATTCCTCAAAGATCACATCATCCATTTTTGATCCGGTTTCGGTTAAAGCCGTAGCGATAATAGTCAGTGAGCCTCCGTTTTCAATGTTACGGGCAGCACCGAAAAAGCGTTTCGGTTTGTGCAGGGCATTCGCATCCACACCACCGGAAAGCACCTTACCGGAAGCCGGGGCAACCGTATTGTAGGCACGTGCCAGACGCGTAATGGAATCAAGCAGAATGACGACATCATGACCACATTCAACCATGCGCTTGGCCTTTTCGAGGACAATGCTAGCAATTTTCACGTGACGCTCAGCCGGTTCGTCGAATGTTGAGGAAATGACTTCAGCTTTGACACTACGTGCCATATCGGTTACTTCTTCAGGACGCTCATCTATAAGCAGGATTGTCATATACACTTCCGGATGATTGGCCGCTATGGCGTTGGCAATATCCTTCAACAAAACAGTTTTACCTGTTTTAGGCTGGGCTACGATAAGACCACGCTGCCCTTTACCGATCGGAGAGAACAGATCAACAACACGGACAGACAAGTTGGCAAATTTTTTATCACCGGTCAGATTGAATTTCTCCTCCGGGAAAAGAGGTGTCAGGTGATCAAAAGACAGCCGGTCACGGACATAAGACGGTTCGCGGCCATTGATCCGTTCGACCTTGACAAGCGGAAAATATTTTTCACCTTCTTTCGGAGGACGGATCGGTCCAAGGACGACATCGCCTGTTTTCAGTCCGAAAAGTTTGATCTGAGATTGGGATACATAAATATCATCAGGCGAAGCCAGGTAATTATAATCGGAAGATCTCAGAAAGCCATACCCGTCAGGCATGATTTCAAGACAGCCGGAGCCCATCAGGATACCTTCGAACTCGAACGGACGTTCTTCTTCAGAGCGTTGTTGACGGTTCTGCTGGTTTTTCTGGTAATTGCCTTTACTGAAATTTTGCTGAGGTTGATTGGCTGGTTGCCCCATTTTTGGACGATTAAAACGACTGTCGGCAACAACAGGTTCGGCCTTTCCACCAATGCCAGCCAGACGACGGGCTTCTGCCAGTGCTTCTTCTCCTGCAGTCAGCAGGGATGGCACAGGCCCTTCTTCCTTAACGGTTTCAGTAACAGCCTCAACGACTTCAGGTGTTGCTTCCTCTGTTTCTTCAATTTCTTCAAGTTGAATGGCCACTTCGTCTACCACCTTGTGTTCCTGAACCTTCACAGCTCCTGCTTTTTTAGGACGTCCTCTTCGTTTGGCCGTCTTGGCATCCGCTACTTTTTGATCTCCAGGCTGTGTCTCTGTTTTTGAAGAGGCAACCGTTTCAGCAACAGGAACGACAGGTACAGGCTTTTCAACTGTGGCACTTTCGGCTACCGGAACGGGTTCAACCGGCTTAATTTGTTCTGCAGCAGGTTGCTCCGGTTTAGGTTGTTCAGGCCTAGGCTGTTCAGGCTTGCGTGGCTTTTCCAGACGACTCCGTTGCTGATTCTGTGATGGTTGAGGTTGTTTCGGACTATTGGCCGCAGCTACCGGGGTTTGCGTTTTTGCCGCATTAGCCTGCTGAGCAGGTTTTGGCTCGTTGGCTCCAACTTTATCCTCTTTTTTCAGAACCGGTTCAGGTTTCTTTTCAGCAGGTATTTGTCTGGCTTCTTTGTCGTTGGCCGTATAGACTTTAACGTCTTTATCTTTACGGTTGATTCTCGATCTCCGTTTACGTTCTTCGGGGTTGATGTCTTTCATAGTAGCCGCTTTCTTGCTGGCATTTTGTTCAGCTTGTTCATCCAGGATGCGATATACAAGCGCATCTTTGGCAAGCGATTCGATTTTGGTCAGGCCAAATTCTTTCGCAATTTCCACGAGTTCAGGCAATGACTTCGTGGTCAGTTGCACAATATTGTAGTTAGGCATGTAAAAGGAAAATTTTGAATAAATTTTTGTGTTTCAACGGACAGCAGAATAGCGTCCATCGGAGGATTTCGACGCAAATATACGCAAAAATCCAGAAACCAACAGAATCCGTCAACTTTTTTTACGGTTAAAGTAAATTGACCGTAACCCGATAAACGCGTTTTGTTGACTCTTCTACTCGAAAACGATTGTCAATCCGTTCTCCAACGACCCAAACGATATCTTTTCCTGAGCATAGCAACCAAAGTGACTCTTTCTCCAGCGCATTGAATTTCCGGTCCGTACAATAATCACTGATCAGTTTCCGGCCATGCATACCAAACGGAATAAAACTGTCACCTTTCTTAGGATGCCTTAACGTTAATGGAAATAGTAATTTCTCTGCATTCAGGCAGGCAACCGATCTGGAAGCTGAAACGTCAAATCCATCTTCTGGTGTGATGCGCTCACATTTTAAGGCAATCGGCTCACTGACAACCGTCTGTGATTCATCAATGGTATATTCCTGAACATCATTGACAGGCAACTCGGAAACAATCATTTCTTCCCGGTCAAAAACCAGCCGGTGGGTATGTGAATAAAAGACTCTTCCGGAAATGCCAATCCGGGTCTTGTAAATAGTTTCGGCATCTACTCTGCCAAAACCATAATCTGAAAGGATTTCATATAACAGACTTTGAGCCGCAGCTTCTTTTTCAAGTGCCGGAATGGAAATAACGAGCGGAGTATTGGCGGCTCCGTTCTTAAAGCCCGGGCACAAGCGTTTCTTTGCTTCTTCGATGGACTTGTCGTACAAGATTTCTGTATCGTTCAAATGTTCGATTGTCCTGGAAATAGCCTCCCGAACAGAAGGTTGAATGCTTTCAAGTAATGGCAGTACATCCAACCGGATCTTGTTCCGGCGATATTCATTCAATTGATTCGTACGGTCAGTGACATATGTCAGCCCTTGTTGTTGAAGGTATTCAAGCACCGCTTCACGATCACAGCATAGCAGGGGACGAACAATGAATCCGTTCTTTGGCTTGATGCCCGTCAGGCCACGAATGCCGGTTCCTCTGATCAGGTTCAGTAACATGGTCTCTACGCTGTCATCCTTATGATGGGCAACAGCGATAGCCACAGCGCCTTGTTCTTTGCGCAGTTGTTCAAACCAACGGTATCGAAGGTCTCTGGCCGCCATTTCCACTGAAATGCCTTCCCGTTCAGCATATTCAGCTGCATACAGATCCGTCTTATAGAATGGGACACCCAAATCGCGGCACAATTGATGCGAAAATGCCGCATCACGGTCAGATTCTTCACCACGCAGGTGAAAATTAACATGGGCCCCGATGCAGGCATAGTCCAGCCGGTTCAGAATATCCATCAGGGCGACAGAATCAGCACCTCCACTCAGGGCGACAACCACCTTGGCTCCTTCTGGCAATAGATTGAGGGATTCAATATATTTCTTGACAGTACGTTGCAGCATAGCTTTTCGTTTAGCCCTACTTTTTGTCGGTAAAGATATCTGTAAAGATAAAAAAAAACGTACATTTGTGCCAATATTTGAAATATTTTACACGAATGATTGACCGGATTCAAACACTTTTGACAGAAGTGAATGCCTGGACTGCCAAAGGGCCCGACGAATTAGAAACACTTCGTATTAAATTCCTGAGTAAAAAAGGTGAAATCAGTCAGCTGTTCAATGATTTTCGAAACGTGCCAAATGATCAGAAACGTCAGGTAGGCCAACTGTTGAACGAACTGAAGAATAAGGCCCAGGATCGTCTGAATGAACTGAAAGAAGGACTTGAAGCCGCCGGAACCGAACAGGCAGATATTGATTACAGCCGCAGTGCCAGTCCAGATACCATTGGAACGAGGCACCCGCTTTCTATTGTCAAGAATGAAATTGTCGATATTTTCGCCCGGCTTGGCTTCACGATTGCCGAAGGACCGGAAATCGAAGATGACTGGCATGTATTCAGCGCTTTGAATTTTGCACCGGAGCATCCGGCCAGAGATATGCAGGATACCTTTTTCATTGAAAAAGAACCAGACATTTTGCTTCGAACTCATACTTCTTCTGTTCAGACGCGGGTCATGACAGGCAACCAACCTCCGATCCGCATCATTTGTCCCGGCCGTGTCTACAGAAATGAGGCGATTTCTTACAGAGCGCATTGTTTCTTCCATCAGGTTGAAGCGCTGTACATTGATAAAGATGTTTCGTTTGCCGATCTAAAACAAGTCTTGCTGTATTTTGCCCGTGAAATGTTCGGAGCAGATACGAAAATCCGTCTGAGGCCCTCCTACTTCCCATTTACCGAACCTTCGGCTGAAATGGATATTTCCTGCAACATCTGTGGTGGAAAGGGTTGTCCTTTCTGCAAACACACCGGATGGGTTGAAATTTTAGGTTGCGGCATGGTCGATCCGAATGTACTCGACAATTGTGGCATCGACAGCAAGGTCTACAGTGGTTTTGCGCTTGGCATGGGCATTGAGCGTATTACCAACTTGAAATATCAAGTAAAGGACTTGCGTATGTTCTCTGAAAACGACGTACGGTTCCTGGAAGAATTTAAGGCGGCTTATTGAAAACAGAAGAACGATATCAACACATCATCAGTTGGTTTCAAGCCAACATGCCCGATGCTAAATCCGAACTGGAATTTCAGAATCCGTTTCAGCTGTTGATTGCTGTTATTTTATCGGCTCAATGCACGGACAAACGGGTCAATCTGGTGACGCCCGATCTGTTTAAAGCCTTTCCTTCGCCTGAAGCCATGGCAGCCGGTTCGTCTGATGAGGTCTTACCTTATATCAAAAGTGTTTCCTACCCCAACAATAAAGCCAGGCTACTGGTTGGAATGGCCCAAAAACTGGTAGCCGATTTCAACGGGCAAGTGCCCGATACGATGGAAACGTTGCTGACGTTGCCAGGTGTCGGTCGAAAAACGGCTAGCGTCGTACTGATCTGCGCATTCAACAAACCGGCCATGCCGGTAGACACCCATGTGTTCCGGGTTGCCAACCGGCTTGGCCTGACAGATCATTCGAAAACGCCTGAGGCGACAGAAAAAATCCTCTTGCAGTACATTCCTGAAGCATTGCTGCCAATCGCCCATCATTGGCTAATTTTACACGGACGATACGTCTGCCAGGCAAGGCGGCCATTGTGCGAACAATGCGGATTATTACCCTGGTGCCGGAAGATGACTGAGGGTAAAGAAGACAAGACAGCGTTAAAAGATCAGAATTGAGTTATTTTGGCATATTCTTCCGAGCACCTCACCGCTTTCGCGTTACCATTCCGCTCACCGCTTTATCAATCGGCGATCAACTTACGGTAACGGACCCGTTTGGGAGCCTCATCGCCCAACCGCAAATGTTTGTTTTCTTCGTATTCCGAATAGGATCCTTCAAAAAAGAATACGTTGGAGTTCCCCTCAAAGGCTAACATATGCGTACAAATCCGGTCAAGGAACCAACGGTCGTGGCTGATCACAACAGCACAGCCGGCAAAATTTTCCAAGCCTTCTTCAAGCGCCCTGAGCGTATTGACGTCAATGTCGTTGGTCGGCTCGTCGAGCAGCAGCACATTGGCTTCCGATTTCAGGTTGAGTGCCAAATGCAGCCGGTTCCGTTCTCCACCTGACAATACCCCAGCCAGTTTTTCCTGATCGGCTCCGGTAAAATTAAATTTTGACAAATAGGCTCTGGCATTAATGTCACGACCTCCCACCCTGATGTATTCGGTGCCGCCGGACACAATCTGGTAAACCGATTTCGCCGGATCGATGGCTGCATGACTTTGGTCCACATAACCTAACTTAACCGTTTCACCGACTTTAAAAGAACCGGTATCGGCTTTTTCCAGTCCCATGATCAGTTTGAATAATGTCGTTTTTCCGGCTCCGTTCGGACCGATAACGCCTACAATGCCATTCGGAGGCAAGGTAAAATTCAGGTTGTCAAATAACAATTTATCGCCAAAGGCTTTCGATACCCCAATAGCTTCAATAACGTTATTACCGAGACGAGGCCCGTTTGGAATGAAGAGTTCCAGTTTTTCCTCCTTATCCTTCTGATCTTCATTCAGCAATTTATCGTAGGAATTCAGACGGGCTTTGCCTTTAGCCTGCCTGGCCTTTGGAGACATCCGGATCCATTCCAGCTCGCGTTCCAATGTCTTGCGTCGCTTGCTAATCTGCTTTTCCTCCATTTCCATCCGCTTGGTCTTCTGCTCCAGCCAGGAAGAATAATTACCCTTCCAGGGAATGCCTTCCCCTCGATCCAGTTCCAGGATCCAGCCAGCTACATTATCGAGAAAATATCGGTCATGGGTTACGGCGATGACCGTTCCGGGATATTGACGCAGATGTTGTTCCAGCCAGTCGATGGATTCGGCATCCAGGTGGTTGGTCGGTTCATCCAGCAGCAAAACATCCGGCTGTTGAAGCAGCAAACGGCATAAAGCAACCCGCCTGCGCTCTCCTCCCGAAAGTGTCCCGGCCAATTGGTCATCAGCAGGGCAACGCAAAGCATCCATTGCCCGTTCCAGTTTGTTGTCCAAGTTCCAAGCATCTGTTGCATCAATCCTATCTTGCAATTCCGCCTGACGGGCAAACAGCTTATCCATTTTTCCGGCATCTTCATAATATTCCGGCTGGCCGAATTTCTGATTGATGTCTTCGTATTCAGCTAACAGATCAACGATCTCCTGAGTACCTTCCATGACAATCTCCCTGACTGTTTTTGTATCATCCAGGTGTGGTTCCTGTTCCAGATAGCCGACAGAATAACCGGGTGAAAACACCACATTCCCCTGATAGTTTTTATCAATACCGGCAATGATTTTCATCAGGGTCGATTTTCCGGATCCATTCAACCCGATAATCCCGATTTTTGCCCCGTAGAAAAAAGACAAATAGATGTTTTTCAGTACTTGCTTCTGGGGTGGAAATAATTTGCTTACCCCAACCATCGAGAAAATGATCTTCTTGTCGTCCGCCATAACTGTGTTTAATGAGGTTTTTGAATGTCAAATATACAGAAAAACCTTTAGAAAATCGTCAGACGGGCCCAATCCGGGCCTCAGTCAGATGGTCTTTCCGGCATCGGGGCGCCCTCACCGCTTGAAAAAAGATTCACATCGTCCATTATACCATCCTGGCATTCTGCCTGTTAATGATTCCGCCAAAACAAATATCAAAAAAACAGGCTGAGAATTTTGTCCATTTTAGCAGATTAGCTATCTTTGCACTCGCTTTACAGAAGCAAACATAGGTCAGATTCGCTAGCTCAGCTGGTAGAGCACAACACTTTTAATGTTGGGGTCTTGGGTTCGAACCCCAAGCGGATCACAAACCAGAAAAAACGGCTAAATTTCCAAGCAATTCAATGCTTGAAATTTAGCCGTTTTTTCGGATCAACTACAAAATCTGAGGATTTTTTAGAAAGGAACAGACAAAAGGCCTACTACAACTCAAGCATGCATTTTTGCCGTTCGCTCTATAACGACTCACTCAAACAAAACGGCTACGTGACGGCCCGTATAAAATCAGCCAGTCAGGTGTCAACTTCTGCTATAACGTTCTTAAATGACTCC
>JAUZOU010000629.1 GCA_030706285.1 Bacteroidota bacterium | reverse complement strand
TTTGGCCACAGCGGTGGAAACTTCGGTGATGAGCCGCTGGTCAACCGGTTTCGGAATGAAGTACTCCGGACCGAAGGTCAGTTGGTTGACATGATAGACGGCGTTGACAATTTCAGGAACAGGCTCCTTGGCCAAAGCGGCGATGGCTTTGACGGCAGCCAGTTTCATTGCTTCGTTGATGGCTGTGGCGTGCACATCCAGCGCACCGCGGAAAATATAGGGGAAGCCGATGACATTGTTGATCTGGTTGGGATAGTCGGAACGGCCTGTTGCCATCAGGGCATCCGGACGGGCTTCCATCGCATCTTCGTACGTGATCTCCGGATTTGGATTGGCTAACGCGAAGATGATGGGGTGTGACCCCATCGTGCGGACCATGTCTTTTGACAGGACATTGCCTTTCGACAGGCCGAGGAAAACATCGGCTCCTTTGATGGCGTCTTCCAGCGTCTTTAACTCAGTATGGGTCGTTGCGAAATATTTCTTTTCTTCCGTGAGGTTGGTCCGGTCGACGGAAATGACGCCTTTGCTGTCCACCATGACGATGTTTTCCTTGCGGGCGCCGAGGGCGATGTACAGTTTGGTGCAGGAAGTAGCTGAAGCACCGGCACCGTTTACGACGATTTTAACGTTTTCGATCTTCTTGCCGGCTACTTCGAGCGCATTCAACAATCCGGCACTGGAAATAATGGCCGTACCATGTTGGTCATCGTGCATCAGCGGAATATCCAGTTCTTCTTTCAGCCGCCGTTCGATTTCAAAGCATTCGGGCGCTTTGATGTCTTCCAGGTTAATGCCTCCGAAGGTAGGAGCGATGGCTTTAACAGCCTCAATGAATTTTTCAGGATCCTTTTCGTTGATTTCAATGTCAAAGACGTCGATGCCAGCATAAATCTTGAAAAGAAGGCCTTTTCCTTCCATGACTGGTTTTCCGGCCAGCGCGCCGATGTCACCAAGGCCTAGGACGGCGGTACCATTCGATATAACCGCGACCAGATTACCTTTCGCGGTGTAATCGTAGGCTGTTTCCGCATCTCTTTGAATTTCGAGACAAGGCTCCGCCACCCCCGGCGAATAAGCCAATGATAAATCTGTTTGGGTACTGTGTGGTTTGGTCGGGATGACCTCGATTTTTCCGGGCTTGCCTTGCGAATGATAAAGCAGGGCAGCTTCTTTTGTGATTTTTGCCATGGATATTACCTTAAAAATGGATACCTTCTTTAAAAGCTCCACAAAGGTAGATTTTTCCCGGAGAAAATTACCTTAAAAACCTCATAAAGTTTTTAATAGACATTAAAATAAATTACGTTTGTACCGTCATTTCAACAGTCAACTCAGGCAAGGCAATTATGGGACGATTACTGAAAAAAATCAGCGAAGGAAAGCTTCTTGTGTCGGATGGCGCATGGGGTACGTTTTTACAACTCATGGGGTGCAAACCAGATGAATGCCCTGAATTGTGGAACGTTGACCATTTCAAAGAGGTTTCTGATATTGCACGTCACTACATTATGGCAGGTTCTGACATGGTCGAAACGAACAGTTTCGGGGCCAACCGGTATAAACTGGAATACTTCGGATTGGAAGACAGGGTCTATGAATTGAATAAAGCTGCCGCCGAAGCATCAAGG
>JAUZOU010000628.1 GCA_030706285.1 Bacteroidota bacterium | reverse complement strand
TGGATTGAGTGCAGCCTATAAGAATGCCATCAATGATAAGCAGGTTATCAATGCCTTGGCTGGAGCCCAGGTGCTGACAACGACCAATGAATTTGATGCCGGATCCGGCCGCAACACCCCGAATGATTTTTATCAGACATTGGGTGACGTGACCAGTATCGGACGTTATTTCTTCGGATACAATGAGGTCTGGAACTGGATGAACTATTTTGCTCATGTGGATCATACTTATGATAATGTGTTGAAGACATCGCTTAATCTTTCGCTGGATGGGGCTTCTTCTACCGGAACAGATGCCTTTCGGTTTGGCTTTTATCCTTCGATGGGAGTTACCTACATGGCAAAAAATACCAACCTGCTGGTTAACTCTTCCAACGTAAACAAACTAAACATCAGAGCCGAATATGGGTTGACGGGCAATAGCCGTTTTTCTTCTAATTACGGCAAGTACTATTATACCAGTAATCCGTATCAGGAAATTGCCGGAATCATTCGTGCCAATGTTCCCAATACAAACCTGAAACGGGAAAAGGACCGGCAGTTGAACCTTGGCGTCGATGCCTCTTTCTTCCGCAATCTGATGGATGTGTCACTGGGTTATTACAATACACAGGCCTCCGATGTGTTGATGATCAGTCCGAACAGTTCCGTTTACGGAACCGGGACGTATTACAGCAATGACGCGGCCATCAGTAGTGACGGGTTTGAATTGTCTTTACAGGTGACATCTGTCCGTTTGAAAGACTTTGCCTGGATTGTCGGTGGAAATGTGGCAACGCTTTCCAATCACATGACGTCACTTGGCGGTATCGATCAAAGCATTCTGACGCTTTCTGACGGATCACAGTTGATCACCAAGGTTAATGAAGATCCTTACGCGTTCTACGGCTATCAAACGAATGGCGTTTTTTCGACAACAGCTGAAGCCACTGATGCCAACCTGAAAAATCAGAACGGATTTGTCTATGAAGCCGGTGATGTCCGGTATGTCGATAAGAATCATGACAATGTGATCGATGATAAAGATAAGGTCTTGCTCGGTTCAGCTACCCCCGATTATTATGGCGGTTTCTACAACCGGTTCGAATATAAAGGTTTTGCGCTGGATATGAATTTTGTCTTTTCAGTCGGTAATGATGCCTACAATGCTGTCAGACGTACACTGGAATCGGTTTCCGATTTCAGCAACCAAAGCAAGGCGGTGGTCAGAAGATGGACAATGGAAGGACAAGTCACCGACATTCCCAGAGCGGAGTGGGGTGATGCCATCGGAAATAATGCATTTTCTGACAGATGGATTGAGGATGCCTCTTACGTGAAACTACGCGATATCACACTGAGTTATACGTTTGACAAACCGGTTTTCAATTTCCTTCAATCAGGCACTGTCTATGTCACTGGGCAGAATTTGCTGACGTTCACGAATTACCTGGGCATGGATCCGGAATTCTCGTATTCCTACAGTGATGCGTTACAGGGATTTGATTATGCGAAAGTGGCTCAGCCAAAAACGATCAAGATCGGTGTTAATCTGAAATTCTAATGATTATGAAGACAATAACAAAAACGTTTTTTCTGCTGCTCGCCGTTTCGTGTCTGGTCAGTTGTTCTGACTTCTTTGACCCGAAAACG
>JAUZOU010000627.1 GCA_030706285.1 Bacteroidota bacterium | reverse complement strand
CCTGGGATATACCTAAAACAGCCGATCTGGTTGACGAACACTATTACCGCAATCCAGCCTGGTTTATCAACGAATATGCGAAATACGATTCATACAGCCGGACAGGCCCAGGTATTTACGTAGGTGAATATGCCGTCACGTCAGGATGTGGGCTTGGAAACCTGAGCGCTGCGATTGGCGAAGCTGTCTACATGGCTGGCATGGAAAACAATGCCGATGTGGTAAAAATGAGCTCTTATGCGCCAATCTTTGTCCATGTCAAAGACCGGGCCTGGTCCCCTGATATGATCGATTACAATGCCTCAGATGTTTATTGTACTCCTTCCTATTACGTCCAGAAGTTATTTTCAAACAATATTGGAAATGTGTTGATCCCAGTTTCCGATTCATCAAATGTTTGTCAGCATCCGATCATTGGCCAGATTGGCCTTGGCACATGGAATACACTGGCAAGTTTCGACAATGCCAAACTGACAAAAAGCGACGGTTCTACCCTGTTCTCAGACGACTTTTCCAACAGCACGAACTGGACTGCCTCTTCCGGAACATGGGCTGCCGGATCAGGGGTCTATGCCCAGACTCAAAATGCCACGGACTGCCGTTCGATTGCTTCTACCTCCGTTGCCGATACGGCTTATACCTACTCGCTGAAAGCAAAAAAAGACAGCGGCAATGAAGGCTTCCTGATCATTTTCGGCTACCAGGATGCCAATAATTTTTACTGGTGGAACATCGGAGGATGGGGCAACACCCAGCACGCCATCGAACAGTGTGTTGCCGGTAGTAAAACAACGGTAGCCAGCGCCAAAGGCAGCATCATAACCGGTAAATGGTACAACATTCGCATTGAAGTGACAGGAACCAATGTCAAATGCTATCTGGATGATGTTTTAATCCATGAGCTGAACACCTCGACAAAGCTGTTTTATACGACAGCGTCTCTTGACGAGGCTTCAAAGACATTATTTATAAAGGTCATCAATCCGAATAACGCTGACGTCACCGCGGGGATCCACCTGAAAGGGTTATCCGGCAGTCTGGACGGTGAACTGTCCGTTCTCACATCTGATAACGTCACAGATGAAAACTCACTGGATTCACCATTGAACGTGATACCGGTCACAAGTACGATGCATGCTGATGTTTCGCTTTTCAAACAAACATTCAAAGCCAACTCTGTCAATATTCTCAAACTGGATCTTTCAAAATTGACAACGATCGATTCGAAAAAAAGTGGTGGTTCATCAATCAAATTGTGCCCCAATCCTGTTAAAGATATTGTCCGGTTTACCGGATTGAAGGAGTCACCATTATGGATGGAATTATACACGATGACTGGAATCTCCATCTTGAAAAAAAGCATCACTGCAGATCAGTGTTTAGATGTTTCCTGCCTGCCACCCGGTCTGTATTCAGTTCATCTGAAGGGTAATGATTTCACCCAGACAGCTAAACTATTAAAAGAATAACATCAACAATAAATATCCATCATTTAGCAATTTATCCGAGTTAAATAAATCGTCCATTTTCGAATGTCACGATAAGTAAAAGCTTGAATTCTAAACAATTTTTTAAATGGAAAATCAGTTTGAAAAACTCTGCTATCGACTATCGCTTCTTCTGATTGGGCTGGTG
>JAUZOU010000626.1 GCA_030706285.1 Bacteroidota bacterium | reverse complement strand
CGGATACGACAGTCCTTCTTAACAATCAGAAATCCAATACACTAACGGTCGTATCTCCGGTGATGGGCTATGACAAACGGCTGGGAACGTTGGTCATGCGTATGCACTATACGTTGTTTGATCCTTTAAAGAAATGAGAACACTCCGATGAGAAAAAAATTTCATTCGCTGTTTCCGGATACGCCTGAATCGGCTATTCATCATGTGTATAGTCCCTACCGCGTTTGTCCGGTAGGGGCTCATATTGATCACCAGTATGGTCATGTAACCGGTTTTGCCCTCGACCATGGCGTGGATCTGTTGTATACACCGACACCGACTGGCATCATCAATCTGTTCAGCCTCAATTTCGAGGGACAGGTATTGTTTTCACTGGAATCAGTTCCGTCTCAGTATTTGCATTGGGGCCGGTATGTACAGGCGGCTATTTATGCCTTATCCAAGCGATATAAGCTGGAAGTAGGAATTCAGGGTTTGATTAACGGATCGTTGCCGGTCGGAGGCTTGTCTTCATCGGCTGCAGTTTTGTTGTGCTACATTATGGCACTGGCCGATATCAATGAGTTGGCAATTTCCGGAATGGAGCTGATTCAGCTCGCGTTTGAGGCTGAACATGAGTACATCGGGCTTAATCTGGGTAAGCTGGATCAGAGTTGTGAGGTGTTGTGCCTGAAGGACAACTTGTTGTATCTGGATACAAAAGATAACTCCTTTAAACTGATTCCGGCAGCTGAGCAGATGCCACCGTTCGATATCCTGATTTTTTTCAGCGGCCTTACAAGAACATTGATGAAAACTGGTTACAACACCCGAACAGATGAGTGCAAAGTAGCTGCGTTCAATTTACTGGCGTATGAAGGTTTACCATACGGGGCATTGGAAGATACGCGGTTGCGTGATGTTGATAAACCTGTGTTTGAGAAATGGAAGCATATGCTTCCGGTTCCGTTGGCTAAACGAGCGTCACATTATATGTCTGAATTTGACCGGGTAAACCAGGCTGTGGAAGCGTGGCGTGAAGGCGATCTGGGAACGTTCGGCCAGGTGATGTTTGCTTCAGGTTTGAGCTCCATCGAACAATGGGAATCAGGGTGTTCAGAGATGATTGCCTTATACACGATTATGCGAGAGACAAAAGGCATCTATGGTGGACGGTTTAGTGGGGCTGGATTTAAAGGCTGCTGTGTGGCTATTTCAGATCCTGATTTCCGTGAAGAGATTCTAGAAACGGTTTCCCGCCGCTACCTCGAGCTTTTTCCTGCCTTAAATGGTCTTTATTCGGTACATGTCTGCCATACAGCGGATGGAGCCAGAAAAATAAGTTAATTATGTATGATTTTTATGTATGAAAAATAACTAATTATTTATATATTTGGCTAACCGGATAATTTGCTAACTTTCTTTACACAAAATACCACTCTAACTAAATGAAATCATTGATTTTGGCTGCAGGGTATGCCACACGCCTGTATCCTCTTACCAAAAACTTTCCGAAACCGCTGCTTGAGGTTGCAGGAAAGACTATTTTGGACAGATTGCTTGATGACCTTGATAAAATCGATGCCATCAATGAGCACATTGTAGTAACGAACGATACCTTTGCCACGTATTTTAAAGCCTGGGTGGCCAGGACGCAT
>JAUZOU010000625.1 GCA_030706285.1 Bacteroidota bacterium | reverse complement strand
GTACGCGTCCTTCGACATAATTGTTGATAAGGTCCATCAGATTTTTGGGGTTGATGCCGTCCATTTTACCAATCCCGATGAATAATTTCTGGTAGCCGGCTTCAGGGCCCTGGGAAGATCTATCTGTTTCTCTGCGGACTCTTTTTTCTGTCTCGTCTACGATCTTGATTTCAGGTGCTTCTTTGTAATAACCGATGAGCCGGTCGAATTCCTGAGCGACCATGCGCTTGATCAGGTCTTCTTTTTCCAGCCATTCCAATTTTCGGTAAACACTTGGGAGAAGGCTTTCAATCTCAGCTTCGTCTACCTTGACTTTTTCGATTTTATCGATGAAACTGAATACCTGCTTTTCACAGATTTCAGCTCCGGTTGGCATGTTGGCAGCAACGAATGTTTTATTGATCATCCGTTCGATTTGACGGATCTTGCCTTTTTCTTTCACATGGACAATGGAAATGGAAATACCGGTTTTTCCGGCGCGCCCTGTACGGCCACTACGGTGAGTATATGATTCGATGTCATCCGGCAGGCTGTAATTAATAATGTGAGTTAAGTCCGGCACATCCAATCCTCTGGCGGCAACATCCGTCGCTACCAACAACTGGATATTCCGTATCCGGAACTTGTTCATCACGTAATCGCGTTGTTGCTGGGAAAGGTCTCCGTGTAACGAATCGGCATTATAGCCATCACGGATGAGTTTATCGGCAATTTCCTGTGTCTCGATTTTGGTTCTGCAAAAGACAATGCCGTAAACATTCGGGTAATAATCCACAATCCGTTTCAGAGTCAGGTATTTGTCCCTGGCATTGACCATGTAGTAAATATGCTTGACGTTCGCCGTGCTTTCGTTTTTGTTTCCGATGACAATTTCACGCGGATTTTTCATGTATTTTCCGGTGATTCTGGCGATTTCAGCTGGCATGGTCGCTGAAAAGAGCAGCATGTTGCGCTTTTTGGGCACTTCAGCCAAAATGGCATCAATGCTTTCTGTAAAGCCCATGTTCAGCATTTCATCAGCTTCGTCCATGACCACGTTTAAAATGCCGGTTAAATCGACACAGCGACGGTTCATCAGGTCAAGAAGGCGGCCAGGAGTGGCCACAATAATGTGAACCCCTTTTTTGAGCGTCTTGATTTGACTGTCAATGCTTGAACCTCCATATACGGGAAGTACCTTCACATCGAGATACTTGGAATAATCATTGAGATCGTCTGCAATTTGCAGGCACAATTCACGTGTCGGACACAAGATTAATGCTTGTGGCTGAACCAGATTGAGATTGATTTTTTGAATGAGTGGAAGGCCAAAAGCGGCGGTTTTTCCAGTGCCCGTCTGGGCCAGAGCGATTACATCGTTATCTTCGCCCAGCAAAAAAGGAATCACTTCCTCCTGTACAGGCATGGGTTGTTCGAATCCCATTTCGGAAATCGCCTTTAATACAGCTGGCATGATTCCCAATTCTTCAAATGTCTTCATTTAAAATTTTTAATCGCTGTTATCAGCAACAGCGGCTGCAAAGATAGAGATTAATTTTCAACAAATCTTTGAATTCGCTTGTCTGTTTTCCATGAATGTGTAATTTTGGATAAAATATCGGGCAGAGCTTCCTGATTGATTTTCAGCTGCGAACGGTT
>JAUZOU010000624.1 GCA_030706285.1 Bacteroidota bacterium | reverse complement strand
TGCCCGCGAAATTGCCATGCAGGCAGCGGCTATGAATCCTATTTCACTTGACCGTGATTCAGTACCTGCTCACGTGATTGAAACCGAACTGGAGATTGGCCGTGACAAGGCTCGTGAAGAAGGTAAACCTGAAAACATGCTTGACAAGATTGCTCAGGGCCGTTTGAACAAATTCTTCCAGGAATCCACTTTGATTGAACAGGCATTCATCAAAGATGCCAAGTTGAGTATCAAGCAATATCTGGCCAGTGTGGACAAAGAACTGAAGATATTGGCATTCAAGCGTGTGACTTTGAATCAGGATTGATCATCAGGGTGTAACCATATAAAAGGCTGTATCAAAACTGGTACAGCCTTTTGTTTGTTGAGCCCTATGAAAAATGTTTCAGCAACAGGTTGCGAAACGGGCCAGGCCTTCTTCTCTGTTTGGATAAAATCAGGATCAACTTGAAATCTTATGGACTAAACATAAACCAGTTAGCGTTTGAAATCGCCTCTTACTTTATGCCCCATTTTTTCGAGATAGTTGGCCACTTTAGTCCGGACGTCTCCCTGAATAAGGATTTCATCGTCTTTGGCTGATCCTCCTGCACTACAATGCTTCTTCAACTGACTGGCCAGTTCTTCCAGCTCTTTGGGTGTGCATTGAACGTTGCTGATAATCGTGGCTGGTTTTCCGTTTCGTTTTTCAAAACGCAGGATAAGTTCCTGCCGGTTGACCGGTTTGTTGTCAGGGAACTCAACGGGTTTCTTTGCCGGTTTTTGTTCGGATGAACACTGTTGGTCCGGGGCAAGCAGCCCGCTTAATTGGTCTTTCCAGTCTTTTGCAGCCATAATGGTTTTTTGGTAAGTAGTCGTTTTTCGTGACCCGGTATCGTCGAAGCGAGCTCCGGCTGCAGGTCCGTCAGCCAACATGAATCGTTTCTTATCAGGCCAAATTTAAGGATGTTTTGTCATTCTGACAAAAGAGGTCAACCGTGTAATTGTTTTTTTTTATTATTTTTGTGAAAACCTAAAGGTATTGAAGTTGATGGAACCTGATAAAATTATTGAAACCGAGCGCATTCCTGAACCGACTCTCAGACGTTTGCCTTGGTATCTTGCCTACATTAAGCTGATAGCGGACAAAGGCGAAAGTTTTATATCCTCAACACAGATATCCCGTGCTATCAATGTCAGTGCCTCTCAGATAGCCAAAGATTTATCCTTGGTGAATGTTTCCGGAAAAACCAGAGTCGGATATGACGTACACAAACTGATCGAGGTGCTGGAAAATTTCCTGGGATTCCGTCGTTCTCACAAAGCATTCCTGTTCGGAGTCGGGAGCCTGGGAGGCGCGTTGCTGCATGACAAAGGACTTTCTCAATACGGCCTTGAAATTGTTGCTGGATTTGACATCAATACAGATCTGACCGGAAAATCCATTAACGGGATTCCGGTATACAACATCGATAAATTTAAAAGCTTACAGGCTGAATACGGTATTTCTATCGGTATTCTGACAGTCCCTGTAGACCAGGCTCAGGAAGTGGCCGAATTGATGGTGGACGGAGGCATTCGTGCCGTGTGGAATTTTACACCATTCAGAATCCATATGCCGGAATCGATTGTTGTTCAAAATACCTCTATATACGCCCACCTGGCGTTG
>JAUZOU010000623.1 GCA_030706285.1 Bacteroidota bacterium | reverse complement strand
CTGATCATTAATATCCTCATCATCCGGATATTTGACCGTGACCGGCATACCATTAGCGGTTTTAAACCAGACCTGTTCGCCGGAAGCAAAACCATCGACTTCCAACAAATAGCCACCGGAAATATCAGGCTCCGTTGTCATTGCTGAATCCTGTTTTTCCACATCGACACGCCCAGGATTGACTTCAACCTGATCCGTTACCTGATAAGTGCCGATATAATCACCATTCAAAACAACATCAACAAAACGGCTATACGGTGTAAATGCCATCCCCATGAAGCGGCTGATTTCAAAAGCCACGGCGTTCCGTATCATGGTTTTATCGGCATAATTGGCCAGCAGCACCCAGTTCTTGGCTTCATTGGGCGATCCCAACAGCTTCCTTTTTTTCTCAAACTTGATCCGGTACGATTTTTTCGGCATGGAAGTCCAGGTCGAATTGCCCCTGCCCCGGATCTGGATCACTTCATTGGACAGTTTTTCTGTCGTATCCCTACTGACTATGCTGAT
Organism: Bacteroidota bacterium; assembly: GCA_030706285.1. Lineage (GTDB taxonomy): Bacteria > Bacteroidota > Bacteroidia > Bacteroidales > UBA1402 > UBA8389. Next base: position 1,138 of record JAUZOU010000623.1, on the reverse strand, counting down.
GGCACCCGGAATGTATACTTCCTTGCTGGTTATGTCTGCCCCACCCTCTGTCGTAATATAGCAGGTTGGCAAATTGGAAAACTGCGTCAGCGCCTGTGCCGAAATAGAGAAGGTCAACAGGCACAGCAGACTGGTGAGGATGGATTTCATACTATAATCGTTTGTTATAAAAGGCTGTATGGAACTCCATGTTGCTGAAGATTCGTATCGTATTCTTGGACGTTGTGACGCAACGGGTTCGTTTCATAGTTTGACTGTTTTCGGGCTTGGTATTGAAAGTGTCTCAACCCCCAAATACAATATACAAATAAAACTGTTCTGTAGCAGTTTTATACACAGGTTGCTGAATTTTTTTAATAAAAAAACCGGAACAGAATCAATCTCTGCTCCGGCGTAGTGGAGTATAGCGGACTCGAACCGCTCACCTCGACACTGCCAGTGTCGCGCTCTAGCCAGATGAGCTAATACCCCAATTTGGTTGCTTTCAGCGCGTGCAAATATACAGGAAGTTTTTAATTTTACTACCTTTGCCTGGTACTTTTTTTGAAGGTACACGTATAAAATCCCATTCATGCTCATAGTCAATACAACCTTTCATGTAGCCGAATCATGTGAAGAAGCCTGGAAAAAGTGGGTCAGGGAAGCATACATTCCCGAAGTTGTCAAAACCAATCTGTTAATCAATCCAACGCTCTTTCACCTGTTGGTTGAGAACGAACCTGGTACCAACAGTTATGCACTGCAGTTTGAAGTAGCCGACTTGTCCACCCTTCAGGAGTGGTTTGATAACTATGGGGTAACAATGCAGCAGTCTATGAGTAAGCGGTTTAATGAAGACGTGCTGGGCTTTACCACCTTGATGGAACGTTTGGAGACAGTTGATACGCAAAGCCTTTGATCATGGACGTCACACCAGATAGTCACAATTCACCGGCATTCATTAAGGAACGCATTATTCTGGGCATTGATCCCGGCACGAACGTCATGGGGTATGGGTTACTGAAGGTTACGGATAACAGACCATCCTTGCTGGCCATGGGCATTCTGCAATTGGGTAAATACGAAGACCAATACCTAAAACTTAGAAAAATCTTCGACCGGACCATCAGCCTTATCGATGAATTTTTGCCGGATGAAT
>JAUZOU010000622.1 GCA_030706285.1 Bacteroidota bacterium | reverse complement strand
GAGACCGTGAAGAGTTGTTCAGATCCGGCAATGAAAAATTAAACGAATTTGTTTTCGCAACGAAGGCCTTACAAAAGAAAACGGCTACTCAAACGTTATAAAGACAAGCCTCTTTCAGCTAAATAAACGGAGATGCAGGTAATATCATCTGACTATCGAAAAACATACTATACATGAAAGTCCTATCCTACAATCTTAATGGCATCCGTTCAGCCGCCAGCAAAGGGTTGGCAGACTACCTGGCTCAGTCAGGCGCTGATGTCGTCTGTTTTCAGGAAACAAAAGCTCAACCCGATCAAATCGACAATTCGATGTTCTGGGACGGCGGATATACTCACTGTTATGTTCATTCGGCCGAGAAAAAAGGTTACAGTGGCGTAGCCATCCTTTCGAAAAAAGAGCCGGACAGAATTGTGACCGGCATGAACAAGCCTGAATTCGACAGCGAAGGGCGTGTCCTCAGAGCTGATTTCGGAGACTTAAGCGTCCTTTGTGTGTATGTGCCTTCAGGAACCATGGGCGGCGCCAGACAAGACTTTAAAATGGCTTTTTTGGACGATTTCCTATCCTTCCTCAATGAACTAAGGAAAGAACGTCCGAATTTACTGGTCTGCGGCGATTTCAACATCTGTCACAAACCGATCGACATCAATCATCCCAAAAAACATGAAACCATGTCAGGCTTCCTGCCTGAAGAACGCGCCTGGTTCGATCAACTCATCGAAAGCGGTTTCATCGATACCTTCAGGGTTTTCAATCAACAACCTGATCAATATAGTTGGTGGAACTACCGGTACTTTGCCCGTCAAAAGAATCTTGGATGGCGCATTGATTATCATCTGATTACCGAGCCGCTGAGAGGCCGTCTGACCGCTGCAGCCATTCATTCAGAAGCTGTCCATTCCGATCACTGCCCTGTATCCGTCGAACTCATAGGATAGCACCATGAACAAGCCTCACGATTCATCCTCATTATTGCGCATCATTTTTTTTGTTGTGGCAGCTATCCTGATCGGTGCGTCAACTTTGTTTTCCAATAAACTGGCAAAAGACCTCGCTCAGGAAGAGCACAAGAAAATTGAATTGTGGGCTGAGGCGGTTCGTCTGTTTGCCAGCGAAACGGAAGAAAATGTCCAGGTAGATTATACCTTAAGCCTCAAAGTACTGGCAGGCAATACAAACATTCCTGTCATTCTGGTTGACGAAGCCGGCAACATCCTCGAATACAAGAATCTGAACCTTTCGCCCAAACACAAGGAAGAAGATCTGATCAGGAAGGCCAATAAGATCATGAAGAGAAAGAAATTCATCGAAATAAAAATCAATGACGATGTCTCACAGTTTGTTTACTACGATGAATCCAGCTTACTTAAGAAACTGACGTATTTCCCGTTTATCCAGATGATGGTCATGTTTATCTTCCTGCTGGTGACGATTTATGCCTTAAACACGACCAGACGGGCAGAACAGAACAGAGTATGGGTAGGTCTGTCCAAAGAAACGGCCCATCAACTGGGCACGCCCATTTCTTCCCTTATGGCCTGGGTGGAGCTACTGAAACTAAAGGATGTCGATGAGAAACTGCTGGCAGAAATTTCCAAAGATACTCAACGCTTGAAGACCATTGCAGAACGTTTCTCAAAGATCGGATCCGATCCGGATTTGGTACCG
>JAUZOU010000621.1 GCA_030706285.1 Bacteroidota bacterium | reverse complement strand
TTTTTTCAAATTTAAACCCATCTATCTATGAAAAAAATTCTACTATCTTTTCTCTTGTTGATGGCGGTCGTTTATGCAAAAGCAACGTTTACGCCAGATCCATCAACGCTGTATAATATCAAGCAGCTCAATTCCGGTCTGGTTATCGGGCAAAATGGCACGACGCCCTGTTTGCAATCGGCCAAACAAAAATCCTATCAGGCTTTTTATTTTGTCCCTGTAGACGGGTTAACGGACACCTATTATCTGATAAACGCAGACAATAATTATTTGAATAAAGTGTCAAACGTTGACTGGGATTATTGGAGTGTCATCTATGAGTCTGCTGCCAATGGGGCCAATTCGGAATGGGTCATCGTTGGTGAAGCTGATGGCTTCCGTCTGCAGTTGGTTAAGAATTCCCTGTACCTGGCTTCCGACAACACAACTGAAAACTCAGGTATCTATTGTGACAAGACGGCCGACCACGTAAACGGTGTTTTTGTCGCCGAGCCGGCTGAAGTCGTCGCCGAATACTTTGATGTAACCGAAAAAGGTCTGGAACTTCAGGTTGAAAAAGATTACCAGCCTTATCCGGTTCATTTCTCGACTGGTAATATCTACGCAGACATCTTCGCCAAAGCCCCTCAAGGCTTTACCATCAGCAAATCCGTATTTACCCCTGATGATGTGCTGAATGCCAATCACAATTGTTCCTTTACCGTCAGCACCTCTGCTGCTGCAGGCACAAAAGGGACCATCTACTTTGCTCTTGGTACCGGTTCGGACGAAATCGTATTCGATTCTGTTCAGGTCGTTTCTGTCGAAAAACAGCCCCGTTCCTTCATTGTCAATCAGTCAAACCAAAACATGGTGATCGGCAATTATTCAACAAGCGGTATTCCAGCCTTGACTGTCAACGTCGGCGATACGGCTCAGCAGTTCATTTTGCGTCATGCTTACCCGACATTGCCGGATAGTTTGAGCTACCTGAAAGACAGCTTGTACTACATCATTCAGGATGGGACCTACAACACCATGGCAAAAGAGCTTTCCAGTGGTTGGGATGTTATCTTCGGCGCACCCACCAAAGAAGCCATCTGGGAAATCGTCCCCGAACAAGAGGGTATCTACTCGATCAAGAACTTTGTAACCAACAAACACCTTGGCGCAGACGCTCTTACAGCCGACTCCAGATTGTATGACGACAAAGCATTCGTGCTCAATCCGACGGCAAAGCCTTATTCCGTTTGGAAAATCGTCAGTGCAGATCAAGTTGTGGTTCCAAAGATCTTTACCTCTGATGACGGAGGGTTCACTTTGGCAATCGAAAAAGACTACAAGGCTTATCCGATCCACATTACAACCAGTGGCATCAAAGATGTCATCAATGTAAAACCGTCTGCCGGATTTACTGTCGACAAGAGCTCGTATACCTCAGAGGAAGTGGCTGCCCTTAAGGGAGCGCTGACGATCAATGTCAGCTCATCTGCTGTTGCAGGTACGGCTGGAAATGTGATCTTCTCCTACGGAACCGGTGATCAAGAAATCAATATCGATACGGTTGCCCTGCTGTCAGTCTATAAATATGCCCGGTATGAAATTGCCATTTCCAACGATGAAACGCTGGTTATCGGTACCCATTCCACAACAGGGACTCCTGCTCTGACGACTAAAACCGGACTTACTTCCCAG
>JAUZOU010000620.1 GCA_030706285.1 Bacteroidota bacterium | reverse complement strand
ATCTGAAAATTCTGTATTTTAGCCAGCCGAAAACAGTAAACCCAAACTGTATTGACAACCATGAAACAGAAAAAAGCAGTCATCGTTTGTTTGTACCTGATTTATAGTCTGACGGGCTTTGCCTCCGAAATGCCCGGTTCTTCAATTGAGCATTATTATTTCGTCCAGAATAAAAGCACACTGATTATTTATGGTACTTCGACACTGAAAGACTGGAAAATGACCCATCAGCGGGTAGAATGCCAGGATGCTGTTTCCATAGTTGATAACAAAGACCTGGTTCTTCAACATCTGTCCTTCCATGCCAAAGTGAAAGAACTGAAAAGTGATTTCCCCATATTGGATGGCTTAACATACAAGGCATTACATGCTGATCAATACCCTTATGTCGTATTCAGCATCCTGTCTGCCAAGAAACTGACAGTGGTCAATGACAAAGGTAAAGGAATCGTTGTCGGATTATTGACAATTGCCGGCGTAAGCAAGGAAGTGTCCATACCGGCTGAAGCGGTGAGACTGTCCAACGGATTGGCAAAAGTTTCCGGAAGCATCCAGCTGAAGATGTCAAGTTTCGGAATTACTCCCCCGACAGCATTAATGGGCCTTCTAAAAACAGGAGACGACATTAAAGTGGTTTTCTCCCTGATGTATCGAAGGCAATAGTTCAATCCCTGTTTAATAAGACGTACAATCTTTCGACAAATTCGTTTTTTATTCCTGCCTAGCAAAAGAAATTACCGATATGAAAAAAACAGCCATCTTTTACGCCTTTATTTTGTTGAGCAGCCTGTTGACCGCTCAAAACAAAACCGACATCAGTCTTCAGTGGAAAGATTCCACCAACCAGTCGGCCAGCATTTCATCTGCCACCGGCAACCTGTATAAACTGCTGAAGCATCACGGTCCGGCGGTTGAGAACGAATGGTTGGCCTTCCGGTTTTACTTTGACCCTAAGGTATCGATTGATGTGTACAATAAAATAAGGCCAGGGCTGGAACTGGCTGCTGCAGGATGGTATCCGACGGCTGAACAACAAAAACAAGGCTGGGGCGCCGATCAGTATAAAGTAGCTAATACAATGGGCTGCGGAGGTGTCCGTTTATGGGACGGCGAAAAAGAGATACTCCTTAATCCGGTCAGAAACCGGATCGCCCGTGTCTGCAAAGAAGCCAACCAGTCCTATATGGAAATGCAGTCAGAGGGTATTCCCTACAAAGGTGATACCATTGACGTACTGGTCAGAGTCACCGTTTTTTCAGGCAAACGGGAAGCAAAAGTTGAGGCCTTTGCCCTCTGCGACAAACCGGTTCAGTTTCTGACCGGTATCAATTATTTTCCTACCACAAAAACGACTCAGGCCGTGAACTTTATATCAACCTGGGGCGTTCATCCTGAGGATGTGGCAGCCTTCCAACAAGCCATTGGAGCGGCTGTCATTTTCAATCCGGAGGACTTTGTATCACTGAAGAAGACCGAATCTGAATACCAGCTGATCGCCAAACCAGGTAAATATCTCTCTACCTGGATTTCTTCCACCTGTGAAAAAGAACCGAGACTGAATACGATGGAAAAATTCAATGACTACCTGAAGTTATTTAAAAAATAGCCTGTACCAATTTTTTTTGGGTACAGTGAGTTCCGGTCCGCATGGGTATTGATCAAATCGACAAATAAGCTGCCGTTTTGCTGCACGTT
>JAUZOU010000062.1 GCA_030706285.1 Bacteroidota bacterium | reverse complement strand
TTTCACGATTGGGGATTCCACCTGTGCCAACAAGCCGCTGGATAGCATGAATCTTGAACGTGGATGGGGACAGGCACTTTCCAGCTTTTTTGATGCCCGATCTGTCGTAGTCGACAACCATGCCATGAATGGCAGGAGCAGTTTGAGCTTTCGAAACGAAGGGCTCTGGAAACCAGTCTACGATAAGATCAAAAAGGGGGATTATGTGTTGATCCAATTTGGTCATAATGATGAAAAGCCCAATGCCGACAGACATACCGATCCTGGGACAACGTACAATGATCAGCTGAAGCAGTACATCAATGAAACCCGTGAGAAAGGAGGCATTCCGGTGATTTTAACCTCCATTGTTCGCCGGAAATTCGATGAGAACGGCCAATTGGTGGAAACTCACGGAGATTACCTGCAGGCTGCCCGTGAGGTGGCAAAAGAAATGAATGTTGTCTTGATCGATCACAATCTGTCCAGTAAGAAACTGGTTCAGGATCTTGGCCCTGAAGCCTCCAAAGCGTTGTACATGTGGGTGGAAAAAGGGACTAATCCAGCTGCTCCCGCCGGCAGGGAAGATGATACCCATTTGAAAGCCAGAGGCGCGCGGGCCATGGCACGGTTGGTGGCTCAGGAACTGGCAGAAAAGGTCCCTGCGTTGAAACCCTACATCAGGCAATATGATTTTGTTGTGGCCAAAGATGGAAGCGGTGATTTCATGACGATTCAGGAAGCCATCAATGCGATCCCTGCCAACAGAAATGCCCGTACGACGGTCTTTGTCCGTAAAGGCGTTTATAAAGAAAAGCTTGTCATTCCGGAAAATTCTATCAATATTTCGTTGATCGGAGAAAGTCAAACGGAAACAGTGATCACCTTTGATGATTATGCGTCTAAGAAGACAGTTTTCGGTGAGAATTTAGGGACGTTCGGTTCTTCTGGTGTATTTATTTACGGTACTGGATTTGAGGCCGAAAACATCACGTTTGAAAATACGGCTGGACCTGTTGGACAGGCTGTAGCCGTCATGGTTGCCGGTGATAAGGTCGCTTTCAGGCATTGTCGTTTTCTGGGTTTTCAGGATACGCGATATACTTGGGGAAAACAAAGCCGTCAATATTATGAAGATTGCGACATCGAAGGAACGGTCGATTTCATTTTTGGCTCATCAACGGCTGTGTTCAACCGGTGTGAAATCAGGGCTAAACGGTCTGGCGGCTATCTAACAGCTGCTTCAACGCCTGAAGGTATTCCTTATGGGTATGTGTTCATGGATTGTAAGCTGACGGCCGATGACGGGGTTTCTGATGTCTATCTGGGCAGACCGTGGAAGCCGTTTGCGAAAACAGTCTTCCTGAATTGTGATATGGGGGGCCATATTCGTCCCGAGGGCTGGTTCAACTGGAACAAAAAAGAGGCTGAAAAGACGGCGTTTTATGCTGAGTGTGGCTCAAAAGGGCCTGGGGCTGTGGCAACGAACCGGGTTAAATGGTCGAAACAGTTAAAGGTGAAGCAGCTGAATGCGTATGAACTGGGAAAGATGTTGTCCGGGCCGGATAACTGGAAGCCATGGGAACGATAGCCTGGGTGAACCAGCCAATCATGGTATATAAAAAAATGAAGCTGTCCTATTAAGACAGCTTCGTTTTTTATGCTCCGTTTAGCTAGCCCCGCTTCCTTCGTCCAGCGGCATACCTTCCGTCGACACTAGTCCGGGCTGGTGAACGGCTCGACTCCGGCACAATTTGCTTGTCTCTGTGAGCCTTCACAAATTGTATCGCCGGATTCTTCGTGTTCCCTGCACCCGTCCGTCGATGCCGACGTCAGCTAAGCCGCTTCCCTTCAGTCCGCTACCCTGATGGCACATGCACCGGATTGCCGAGGCTTCTTTTTCGGATCAACTGATTAGTCGGTTGATGGATACTAACCGGTAGTGAAGCGGGCACGGGCAGGCGGAACGGCGATTAAAAGCAGTCGTCTGCAACATTTTTCCCCTAATTTATTTTGAAACCTTTTCTCTGCTGATCTAAATTAATTTGCTTAAATGCTATAAAATAGAAAGCTGGAATTGTTTGGACAGTGAACCAAAAAAAAGAAGGTATCTCTAAGCTATTTACTTTAGAGACACCTTCTTTTTTTAGGAGAATAAGTGCGGAGGCACTGTTATTTCTTCTTTTCAGCTTCAGCTTTGTAGGAATCCAATACCATTATGGCATTTTTATCGGTTGGATCCAATTCGAGGATCTTATTCCAGTAAAGGCTGGAATTGACTTTATCTTCTTTCAGATAATAGTAGTATCCAAGGTATTGGTAGGCCGAAAGCAATTGTTTTTTGAGACTTGGAGAAAGTTGACTTTCGCTTGCTTTTTTCAGAATCACCGTCACTGCTTCTTCGAAATAAGGCTTAGCCAATCCTTGCGTTGATTCAGGATCGAGCAAGGTATAGGTATTGGCACGCCACATGTAACCGACATAACTATCCGGCGCCATTCTGATAGTTGACGTAAAGGCTGAATCAGCCAAAGTGACATATTCTATCAGTTTGTCCTTTTGCGACGGATCTTTTCTGATTGACTGGGCGGCACCGTAATAAGCCTTGCCAAGTTCAAAATAGGCTGATGATTCGACGTAATCAACACCGACCATTGAAATGTATTTCTGGAAGCAATCAGCCGCTTTGGCGTAGTCTTTCATTTTGTTGTAACATTCGCCCATGTCTTTATAAACAGTCGGCTGGTCCACTTTTTCGTCTTCGGTATTCAATACCTTGTTGAATTGCTCCAACGCCTTGTCAAAATAGCTGGAATCAGCCAGGATGTTGGCATAAGCCAAATAATCCTGATAAATAAATTTGGACTCTTCGCCTTCAGGTCTCAGACTGAAGAATTTAGTGGCGTATGCCATACCATTCTGGGTATCTTTCATTTTCGAGGCATTGTACATGCGCAGACGATTCAAGACGAAGTGATCCGGATTGATTTGCAGTCCTTCATTGATCAGCTTGAGTGATTCTTCGTACTGATTGGTGAAGTAATAGGCTGAGGCAAAGCGCCAGAGGTCTTCTACATTATAGCTACCGTTAGCAAAGTATGTTTTGAAGTTATCAATTGCCTGTGGATAAAAGCCATCTTTAAAATAGCTGACAGCAATGTCCCTATAAGCGATCAAATAATCCGGATGGGCGGCAATGACCTTTTTCAGTGTTTCAACAGACACCTTCGGATTGATTTGGTTGTAAACCTGTGCATACTTGATTTGAGCAACTGTATTTCCAGGTTCGAAGTACATGGCTTGTTCGTACTTGCTGGAGGCATCGCCCAATTTGGATTCGCTGTTACCGGTCAGTATCTGATCTCCTTCATAGATATAAAGAGCAGCAGACTTTTTGCCGATTTTTTCAGCCTGGGCAAGTTTAAGCTGGGCGATGTCGTTCATGCCGTTATCTTTGTAGGCAGCAACGACAGCCAGGTTCGTCGGAACATCTTTTTTATTCTTCTTTAGAGCCGTCATAAAAAGCGTTTCCGCTTCTTTCTGGTTCGATTTAAGTAACGTTTTGCCTTTTCCGACATAGTTTAACATGTAAAGTGGATCGGCAGCGATACCTTTTTCGTAATATTTTTTTGCAGCGTCAGCATTGCCTTCTTTCCAGGCAATTTCTCCCAGGTAATAGTTGGATTCAGCCGGTGACTGACTGACTTGTTGTTCAAACCAGGTTTTGGCTAACTTATACTCGCCCAGGGCAAAATAGTCTTTGCCAAAGTTGCTTTGACCAAAAGCGACTACGACGAGCATGCTGAAAATGAAAGTGATTGCGTTTCTCTTCATGCGAAATTGGAATTATTGTGGTTGTTTTTAGATGGTGTTGTCTGGTTTCATTTCAACCAATCTTGCAGGGCGATTGGCAGGAAAAAGACCTGATTTTAGAATCAGCCGTTGCCCTTTGTCTCCGCCGACAAAATTCATAAAGCCGGAAGGAAGATAACCATGGGCATCTGAACTGATGATGTAGATATCGCGTGTCAACGGATAGTTCTTTAGAGCCAGCCAAGCGGCAAAAGGCTTGTAACTGTTGCCTGCATTGGCATCATCATAAGGACTGACGGACATGACATGAATCTTATTGATAAAATGAAGGTTCAGGGTGTCGGTCGGATCACAAATCCAGCTGGAAGAAACCACGCCAATAGCCCCGGGCATTTTTGAAACATATTCAATGACGGCCTCATTCGTCAGCTTAGCTTTGATGTTTTCTGAAAACGGCTTATTACCGCAAAGGGTATCTTTAATATAGCGGACAGTACTGGAACCCGGATTGTCAAACACCACATGAATTTTTCCAAGTTTTGATTTCGGATCCAACTGATTCCAGCTGTTGATCTCTCCGGTCATGATCTTTTTGAGGTTCGACACGGAAATGATGGTGTCGTTGTTTCTGGTATTGACGATCATGGCAATCCCATCTACCGCAATTTTATGCGCCCGTGGAAGCAACTTCATGTCGTTCAGTTTCTGATATTCGGCCTTTGTCAGGTCTCTTGCTGCAACAACCAGCCTGAGGCTGTCTTTCAATAAGAGCCCGATAGCAGCTTCATCTGTTGTATAAATGGGAGTGATGGTTGCTTCAGGATTAAGTCCTTCAAAAATGGCTACTTCATCTCTCATGAATGGCAGAAAACAGGCATCACAGGCCACTTTTGCCTGCCCACTTTTCATCGTATCGGTCCGTTCTTTAATAGGTGTCCTATGGCACGATGCAAACAAAAGAGCCGTCAAACCAATCAAAATGTACTGTTTATGCGTCATAATCATATTTATTGCGCCAAGTTAAGCATTTTTTTAAGACATTCTTGTAAAAAAATGTTAGAATACCGGATTTTTACAGTATTTAAACGACTGGTAATCTATCTTTTATTTGCCCAATTTCCAAACTTGCCATGCGCGGAAGAACCCGTAAATCAGGAAAATAATTCCGAAAATCGTCCGGAATGAGCCTGTCAGGTTGGGGAAATAGCCGGTAAAGAATACCATAAAAGCCATACCGAAAAAGATGATGACCATGAAGATGCCCCAGACTGTCCTCAAACTAAATCTATCCTTTAATGCCATAATATAGTCCTGTTTAAAGTTAAAAACAGGGAAGATTGAGCTTAAAAAAGCAATCTCCCCTGTTGTATAATGATCATGTTAGATAAACTTATTTCTGCAGTCTGTAAACGATAGGAATCGTATAATAAACAGGAACGTTTCTACCATTTTGTCTGCCAGGAATCCATTTAGGCATCATCTTGACAACCCGGATGGCTTCTTTGTCACAGGCCGGATCCAGACTCCTAATTACTTGTACGTCTTCAACATCTCCGTTCTTGGAGACAACGAAACGAACGATCACACGGCCTTCAATGCCGACTTCCTGAGCAACGGACGGATAACGTAAGTTACCGGAAATAAACTTGAGCAATTCTTCTTCTCCACCTGGGAACTGAGGCATCTGTTCAACAGAGTTCAACGGCTTTTCTTCAACGATGACCTGATGTTCTTCTAGGTCAGCGATATCGACACCGTGTTCTTCATCATTACCTTTCACATCAGCTACGGATATCTGAACTTTGGATGCTGCGATTTCATCTTGTGATCTCAGCTCCTGGCCTTCCTCGATCGGTTGGTCTGTAATTTCAGGTACAGTAAACTTGATGGTACTTTTCAAGGGTGGTGGAGGCTCAGCTTCAGACCGCTCAACAATGTTTTCTTGTTTAAGCTGATCTTCCAGTTTGAGATTCTGCATTTCCCTGGTCTCAACAAGTGCTTCGTGTTTAGGCCTTAATTCTTCAATCTTCTTGATCAGAGTTGGCAAGAAGCCAATGAAAGTAACGAAGAGCACGATGATGATGAATGCATTCCTGTGGCGCTTGCCAGAGGTTTGACGCATCCTGTAAGCTCCGTAACTTTTATTCTTGCCTTCAAAGACCAGCTCACACCATTCGGCTGAATTTATATTTATGTCTTTAGCCACGTTTAAAATAATTTAGTTGTTACAAAACTTACTTAGTAGTAGGAGCCGCAGGAATCTGAGAATTTTTCGTCAGATTGCCTTTGGATTTCAAATTATCAATCAAGAACTGATCACCTTTATTGACATCATCGATCGCATACGTACCGATCTGGGCAATCGCCACTTCGTCAAGCACATCGATCAGATTCTGGTAACTGGCTTTATCGGTCGGCTTGATAATAACCACCTCGCCATTCTTATCATTTCTGATTTTCTTGACTTCTTCCTTGTAATAGTCTTCCTTGATCTCTCTACGATCTCTCGACCTTTTCAATGCTTTGACCTTCTCGATAGCCACACTGTTACGGCTGTTTAACAAGGATCTAAAGCTGTTCTTATCATCAACGCCTCCGTAGGTGGCTTCTTTCAAAGATGTAAAATCGGTGTAATTCGGTTTGCCTAAGTAGTAATATAATTTGTTGTTAGCATCCAACAGCACGGTAATTGCTTTTGTGTCAGCTACCTTGCTTCGCTCTTCCTGCTTGACATTATCTTTGGCCGGCATGGCAATTTCCATTGTCTGCGGCTTTGACAGTGTCGTACACATCATGAAGAATGTGAGGAGCAACATATTCATATCCACCATAGGCGTGAAGTCAACACGGACATTGATCTTTTTCGGCTGACCTTTTTTCCCTTTTCCTCCACCGCCTGCTTGTATTTCTGCCATATGTGTTTTATTAATTTTTTATAGCTTGAGATGATCTAAAAGAGGGTAATGTCTGTCTGTCATCTCACTAAACATTGACTATTGTGCCAATGAGGTAACCAGGTGATACCTGTATTGTTTGAGTTCCTGCAATGTACTCAACACACTCTTGACTAGCGAGTAAGGTGAATCTTTATCAGCCTTGATGGCAATCTTGATGTCACTGTTAACGGTTACTGCATGTTGTATCCACAACTTAAGTTGGTTGTTGGTGCTGTCGGAAGGAATTCCATAATCCTTCAGCACTTTATCCTGCTGCTCAGGTCTCAAATCGAGGAACTTCTGCAACATACCGGCAGGCATTCCAATATTGGCCTGATTGACAAATGACAGTTTTTCGGCAGGCGTGAATGTGATGTTGTAATCTTTTCCGATTTCTTCAAGCACGGCCAACTTGTTGTCTTTTCTGTCAAGCGTCATGTAAATCTTTCCTGATTTATCAACCAGAATCGTCATGATGTTTGATTCAGGAATCTTCGTTTCCGATACAGAACTAGGGGAAGCGATCTTAACAGGTTCCTTAGGCAAGAAAGTCGAAGTGGACATGAAAAATGTCAGCAAGAGCACCGTCACATCACTCATGGCAGTCATGTCAATGAATGTGTCTTTTCTCTTTGGTTTAATCTTGGACATATTGTTTACTATTTAATGAGTTTATGTGAATGTTGTTAAAACGAACGCATAAACACACTTAGCCAATATGCTTTTTAGAGTAAGTCTGACCGACTGCAAAACCGACTTCATCAACAGCGTTGGTGACGTTCTGTACTTTCTGTGCGAAATAGTTGTAGAAAATGATGGCGCTGGCACCGGTTGCAATACCACAAGCCGTGTTAACCAAGGCTTCAGAAATACCGGTTGACAAGGCCAGAGAGTCAACAGCTCCTTCTGCAGCCAAAGCACCGAATGAACGGATCATACCAAGTACCGTTCCGAGCAGTCCGAACAACGTACCAAGTGAAGAAATAGTAGCGATGATAGGCAGATTTTGTTCCAGCGTCGGAAGTTCCAATGCTGTAGCTTCTTCGATTTCTTTTTGGATGATGGCAGATTTTTCATCGTTGTTCAGGTTTTCAACCTTTTCAACGTCTTCGTAACGAAGCAGACCTGCGTTTAGAATGGTTGCTACTGACCCTTTTTGAGCATCACACAGAACGCGTGCGCCGTCGATATCGTTGTCTTCGAGTTTCAATTTAACCTCATGAACGAATTGTACCAGATTCTTTTTGCCTCTGGCACGTCTCATGGCGAAGAAACGTTCGAGTGAAAGGGTAAGAACCGTCAAGAGTAAGGTAAGCACGATAGGAATGATGAACCCTCCTTTATAGATCGTACCAAAAATGTTGGAGTTTATTGGTGTTCCTTTTGTGTTACCATCAACGAAATTTGCCGGATCTCCACAGACAAATTTAAAGAAGCAGATAGCAGCGATAAAACAGCCAAAGATGACTAATCCTGAGTTGATCCCACGAGATACCTTTTTAACCTTTTGCTTGTTGGTTTTCATAATAATACGAATGAGTTGTTTTTTATTGTTAATTGATGATTCTACTTACAAAATGTGCATCTCCCATGCTTTGTTTTCGGAGTGCAAAAATACAAATGTATTTCAGGAGATTACCTTTTTTTGCCAACTTTATTTGTTAATGGTTGTTAATTTAAAACCGGAAAAACTAGTTGCTCAACGATTTAATCAAACTCCCGGCTTTTACCCAACTCTCCTGCACACATTTGTATCATTAACGGCTGCGCTTCCGGTATATTGTTCCTGAAATTGTGCCGGATATGGTTTTAATAGTTTTTAACTTGAGAACTAGAGGGACAAGCCTCTGAATTTGTATATGTCAGAAAATGAATGGACTAAATGCAAACTTTCCGAGCTCACGGCTTCATGACAATACCCAGGCAATTTTTTGCATCGGTTTTGATGACGATTGGTTTTTCAAAACGGATGTGTCTTAAATAATCGTTTTCATGGATAGCCGGTTGTGCATCCAGGTAATTGAAATCACAAAAGCTGGAGGCATGATCCTGAGCAATGGTATAATAACTGACACCGAATGATGTCAGATTTTGGAAGAAATGAGTTCCCTGGCTGGGATCAATCTGGTATCTGGTGACACCAGCTTCAACGATAAGTCTGGCGGCAGCAATTTGCGGCCATTTGACCGGAATGCCAAGCCATGGATCGCTGGATCCCCATCGTCCGGGCCCGATCAGCACATAACCACGTCCTTCCTTGATAAGCTGTGCATTGACCTTTTCAATCTCATACACAGTAAGTTGGTTCTTTGAAGCGCTGAAATTGTCGGCTTTTACATAAACCAGATCGGTGATTTCGTTTTCGATACCATTTCCAAGGGCGTTCCTGGTTTTTAGGATCAGCTTATCTTCAGGGATGCTATCAATGTTCTCTTCCAGTTCGGCTCTGGAATCGACAATCGGACGGATCTGCAACAAGTAGAAATTGGTATTGCCACTTTCGTCAGGCGTCAACTCGACGGCAAATTCAATCTCAACCGGCCGTCCCATTTCTTTTTGCCCCCGGGATAGTGCCACTTCAAGAATCCTGGCCAGCGGGAAAGTTTCGTTCTGAAGAATGTGAGCGAAGGAAATGACCTTCCGGCCGGAACCCCAGACGCCATCCCGCAGGATCTGATCGACCGGGTCGAAAGTGGATGCCAGTTGGGTCAGGGTTCCGTCAGCCTCTGCATCCTGAGTCCTTAGCCGCAGTAAGTTCATGCCGTCGTCCGTCGTGATGTTGAATTCCTTGTTGGATAAATCAAGGCACATGAATTGTGTTTGCGTTTCCCTGAGCGCATAATCGAGTGAACTCATCTGAAGTAGGCTGTGCGGATGCTTTGGGGAGAAACGCAGGGTGGTGCCGCCATCTACGATGTATTTGCCAAGACCCAGCGCAACATTGGCTATGCCGTCTTCTGTCGTCTCATGACCGATCGGGTAATAGTTGAGTGACCTGGCTACTCCTGAAAAAGTTGGGTAGTACCGGTCTCCATAGGCTCTTCCGCAGACTTCCTCCAGAATGATGGCCATTTTCTCTTGGTCGATGATGTTCGAGGTGGCTACCATATAAGCCTTGCTGCTTTGAAAGAAAGCCGAAGCGTAAACGGCCTTAATGGCTTTCTTCAGCATGGAAAGCGTTTTTTCGATGTCCTCGTCGAACGGGATCATATACGTTGAATAGATGCCCGCGAATGGTTGATAATGGGCGTCTTCCAACAGACTTGACGAACGGATGGCCACTGGCTTGCGTACCACAGACAGGAAAGCTCTGAGGTTGTCGTTGAATCCGTCAGGCAAATGAGAATGTACGAAAACCTTGAGGATTTCTTCGTCCGAAGCATCTGAAAGGGCTATCGGATAGAGGCAATTGGTTTCCATGAATTCGTCGAAAATCTCCGTGCAAAGCACAAGGGTTTTCGGAATGGCCACGTTGATGTTTTCGAAATCGCTCAATTCCGGATTGCGCTTGATCAGGGCATCGATAAATGCCAGACCGCGACCTTTACCGCCCAGGGAACCTTCTCCGAAACGGACGAAGTTGGAGTATTTGTCGAACCGTTCTTTCTTGAATTCGGCAATGACCCCTCTGTTTTTGGTCCGGCGGTACATCACGATGGCATCGAAGATGATCTTTCTGGCTTCCGTGGTGTCTTCGAAGTCCTGCATCCGGACATTTTCAAGAAACTTGGCCAGCGGAAACATGGCTCTGGAATACAGCCATCTTGAGACATGATTCTTTTCCAGATGATTCCGGAGTGATTTTTCCGGAATATTGAAAATCTGTTCCTGCAGGTCTTTCAGGTTGCGGATACGGATCAATTCGATCCCGGTATCTGGATTACGGAAGACGAAATCGCCGAACCCGAAATTGTCGGTCAGTTGTTGCCGAAGTTGCTGTGGAAAGGTTTTTGAGCTTTTATGGATAAAGCCTGCTTCGATTTCATCGGCATAGGGCTTGTTCTCCGCGTCGGATGAGTTCAGAATAATCGGAATGACAGCGTCGTGATTTCTAACCCGTCTGCAGAAACGGATACCGGCCAGTTTGTCTTTCGTCCCTTCACGGTTGAAACTCATGTCGGAAATCAGCCCCAGCATATTGTTGTGGTATTTCTTATACAGCTCTTTGGCCTCTTCGTAGTTGCGGGCCAGCAGAATTTTTGGGCGGCCACGCATGCGCAGCATTTGTTGATGGGCATTCAGCGCTTCTGTAGCAAAATTGCGCGACTGCTCCAGTACAAACTTGTACAGGTTCGGCAGAATGGAAGAATAGAAACGGACGGAGTCTTCTACCAGGATAATGACGCGGACACCTACTGAGGTGATGTCATCGTCCACATTCATTTTATCCTCGATGAGTTTGATGATGGCCAGCAACAGGTCGGTGTTTCCCAACCAGCTGAACACGTAATCGACAGCAGAAAGGTCGGCATGGGCCATGTATTTGGAGACTTCTTTCG
>JAUZOU010000619.1 GCA_030706285.1 Bacteroidota bacterium | reverse complement strand
TTTTTACCTGCGGGTCAAAATTGCTGTACATGCCTCCAAGTAATTTCTGGAAGCCGTTATAGACGGACATGGTACAGACGAGGGCAGCCACGGCAGCTGCCACACCGAAAACAGACACCATGGACACAATGTTGATGGCGTTGTGTTTCTTTTTCGAGAAAAGATATCTTCTTGCAATGATGAAAGGAAGTTTCACCTCTGATTAATTTTATTCAACAGCGCGTCAATAGTTTCGGCGTAATCAAGTGTTTCATCTAAATAAAAGGTCAGCTCCGGCATCCGTCTGAGTTGAAACCTCAACTTTTCAGCCAGTTCATGGCGGATGGTTTTGGTGCTTTTCTGAATGTTCTTGAGTACTTCTTCATTGTTTTCCTTTGGAAAAATGCTCAGATAGACGCGGGCTGTGCTCAGGTCAGGGCTGACCTTGACCTCGCTCACCGTAACCAGCATACCATGGGTGGCACGGGTCTGGACTAGAAATATCTCGCTGAGCTCTTTTTGCATCAGGCGATTGACTTTATTTTGTCTGGTAGTATCCATAATGACTTATTTTTTACGAATGATGGTCAGCCCGTCACGAATCGGCAGCATGACTTTTTCTAACCTGGAATTTGTTGCAATGTAATCGTTAAAATCAATAATCGCAAGGCTTTGTGCATCGTTTGAGGGAACAGGACCGAGAATTTTACCATACCAGAGGGTGTTATCGACCAGGATGATGCCTCCCTGGACAACTTTCGGCAAGACGGTATCGAAACAGGTTTTGTAGTCTCGTTTGTCCACATCCAGAAAAACCAGATCAAACGGGCCTTCCAGTTTATTAATCCATTCAGTGGCCTCACCGATGTGCAACCGGATTTTTCCGGCATAGCCTGACTTCTCAAACCATCCCTTGATGATGTCTTCAAGCTCGTCGTTGTGCTCAACGGTATGGATTTCAGCCTCCTCGTCGGTGCCTTCAGCCAAACAGATAGCTGAATAGCCGGTGAAGGTTCCCAGTTCCAGCACTTTTTTCGGATGGAGCATCCGGCAAAGCATAACCAACAAACGTCCTTGATAATGGCCTGACACCATTCTCCCATTCAGCAGTTTGGCATTCGTTTCCCTGTTCAGCTGACGGAGGAGTTCAGGCTCCTTATCTGAATGGTCAGCCAGATAGCGTTCCAGTACCTCCTCATCCATCATAACAGCTTTTAATCTTCAGTAGGGAAATTCGGAAGGAGGAAGTGGTCAGCATTGTTGATAATCGTGTCCACATGGTTGATTTCCAGAAATGTGGTACCGCCGGCTACACCGAAGCTGCTGCTTAGATAAATAACCATATCGTTACAGTCAAGCCAGCCTCGTTCTTTCAGCATGCGGAGGGCTGCGACCAAGTATATGCGGGTGCTTTTCCTGATTTCCTGATAAATCGGGAAAACGCCGTAGGATAAGGCTAGTTGGCGAACGGTACGTTCACGGTAACAGATGGCATAAACAGGATTACTGCCTCTGAATGCCGCTATATATCTGGCGGTTGTACCTGTGTATGAGTCCGTTACGATGGCCTTTGATTTCAGTCTGGCAGACGCATTGACCGATTGCTGAGCCAGAAACGATGTGGCATCCATGGTTTCTTCATTAAACGGAATGTTGATGTCGTTTTCGGCATTTTTTGTCTTTTCGGCTTCTTCTGCAATCTTGGCCATGGTTTGTACGGCTTCGA
>JAUZOU010000618.1 GCA_030706285.1 Bacteroidota bacterium | reverse complement strand
TAAACGCCTTATTAGCTATCTTGATGATATATCTCTGAGTTTGTGAAACAGGATCGACAAAAGGCATGGGAGCAGCCAGTCTGCCTTTTATCATAGTATGGTCAGGCAACATCAATGAAACAGTCTTATTATTAAGCAAATAAGGTTTTAAGTCATAGGGCAGTTCCAGCATGAAAACCAGACTCGATGCGTCACTGACAGCAGCCAATGTTTCTCCATCCTGAACATAATCACCTTGACGGTAGGCCAATTCGGTGATATAACCGTTGCATGGGGCTTTGATGCTGGTAAGGCCTTTAAAATGGAACGCCGTATCCAGCCGGTTGACCGTGTTGGCCAGATTTTCAGCTTCTTTGGAACGAATGACAAACAATCTGTTTCCTTTCCCGATACGGGCGCCCAACTGAGCATTGACCGTCTGTATATAGCCGTTGACAGACGATTTGATGTAGGTTTTTACCTGAAACACCGATGTGGCATTCAGCTCGATCACCTCATCCATTCTGCCTGTCTGAATTTGGGTAACAGTAACGGGTGTCGCGTTTTTGACAGGTTTTGATTCCTCTTTTGCTGTCTTGCAAGAAACGAAGGCTAGCACCATTAATACAGCTAATTGGCTGATTTTTTTTGACATATCTGGCTATTTTGTGCGATTCCAATAATTCAATTCATTGATAATCTGATATTTTTCCACATCGTTTTGAATAAGCCTGTTTTTGGCAGTCAAGTAATTCCCAATGGCAACAATGTAGTCAGCAATAGGAAGATCACCACTTTCCAGTAGCCTATGATCGGCTTCCATCAAGGTTTGGACAGCCGTAACCAGTTCCGGTAGTTGTGCAGCCATCTCACGATTTGCCTTCAACCGCTTCCACAGGTTGCTGATTTGCTGCTGGTAGTGCGATCGATAGAATCCTGCATAAGTTGACCGATCCAGCTCATCAATGGCCAATAACCTGTGCTGAAGACTTTTTTGCCCGCCGTCATAGATAGGGATACTTAGTGTAAAACCCGCACTGGCGCCAACATTCCGGCCAGGCAGATTAGACAAGGATGATAAATAACCGGCATCAGCATAGAGGCTGATTTTCGGTTTGTAGGGGATATCAATCAACTCTTTTTTATTCTGAATGTTCAGGCTGTCCAACTCGAACTGATGATAAAAAACGGAAGTCGATACATCCGGAAGCTGCTCTGCGTTCAACTTCGGATCTGATAAAGGAAAAACGGTCGTGTCCCGGACACCGCACAACAGGCACAGCGTGAAGTAATCATAATCATATTGATTTTTGAGATCCTTGACCAATAGATTCTGTTGACGCAAGCTGACCACAAAAGAAAGGTAATCAGTTTGTTTATAGATAGTTGCCCGTGTCAGTCTATTCAGCATAAGCTCCTCTTTCATTAACAGCGTGGCGATTTCCTGATTGAGCAGATATTGCTGTTGACTGTTAAACGCGGCGATATATTGCTCAGTCATGCTTTTCTTCAGATCCTGTTCGGATATTTTGCCGGTATTTCTGGCTGACAGTGTTTGCAAAGCAATGGATTCATACCGTTTCCTTCTGCTTTGGGCGCCAGTCAATTCCTTAGAGACTGAGATCAGAGCGCTGACTGTTGCTTTATCCGTCTTCACTTCGTCATATCCCCAGCCATGAATGACAGGTGCATAGGTATTCGTGCTGACAGCCGATACCTGAATGCCTGAAG
>JAUZOU010000617.1 GCA_030706285.1 Bacteroidota bacterium | reverse complement strand
GGCAGGCCACTTAAAGGCCACATCATTGCCACCAGGCCAGGACACAAAATCAACAACCAACTGTCCCGTCTGATCCGCAAAGAAATCAGGAAACAAGAAGTTCAGGCACCCTATTATCACCCTGAACTGCCTCCGATCATTGACAACAAACACATCAAAGAGTTGCTGCCACACCGCTGGCCATTCCAGCTGGTCGACAAAATCATCGAAATCAGCGAAAGGCATATTGTCGGCATCAAAAATGTAACAGGTAACGAACAGTTCTTCATGGGCCATTTTCCAGAAGAACCTGTCATGCCAGGCGTGCTTCAGATTGAAGCCATGGCCCAGACAGGCGGCCTACTGATACTTAATACGGTACCCGATCCCAAATGTTATTCAACCTATTTTCTGAAAATCGACGGCGTCAAGTTCCGTCAAAAAGTTGTTCCCGGTGACACGTTGATCTTTAGGCTGGACCTGATTGACAAAATCCGGAGAGGCATCGTCTCCATGAAGGGTTATGCCTTCGTTGGAGATAAAGTCGTCACTGAAGCTGAGTTTATGGCTCAGGTGATTAAAAACAAGTAATTCTTTTTTTTATGAGACAACCACTAGCATACGTCCATCCTGATGCCAAAATAGCCCCAAGCGTGGTTATTGAGCCGTTCGTAACCATTGACAAGAATGTCATCATTGGGGAAGGCACTCGTATCGGATCAAATGTAACCATATTGGAAGGTACCCGCATCGGGAAAAACTGTATCATTTTTCCCGGAGCTGTCATCGGTGCCATTCCTCAGGATTTGAAATTTGTAGGAGAAGAAACGACAGCCGAAATCGGTGATAACACCACGATCCGGGAGTATGTCACGGTCAACCGGGGTACGGCTGCCAGAGGCAAAACAACCATCGGCAATGATTGCCTGGTCATGGCATATTGCCACATTGCCCATGACTGTGAAGTTGGCAATCACGTCATCATGTCCAATTGTACGCAGCTGGCCGGAGAAGTTGTTGTTGACGATTATGCGATCCTCGGAGGCGGCACACTCGTTCATCAATTTTCCCACATTGGTTCGCATGTGATGGTTCAGGGTGGATCAAAAATCAACAAAGACGTGCCTCCGTTTATCAAGGCCGCCAGAGATCCTATCGCCTATTGCGGCATCAATTCCATCGGATTGCGCAGAAGAAATTTTTCCAATGAGCAAATCAGGGATATTCAGGAAATTTATCGTTACCTTTACCAATCGGGGCTGAACAACAGTGATGCAGTGGAACGCATTGAAGCCGAGCTGCCAGCCACCAAGGAACGTGACGAAATCATCCTGTTTGTCAAGAACTCTCCCCGGGGAATTATTAAAGGCTATTTTTAAAAGATAAACTAAGTCATTATGGTTTACAAATTTCGAATCCTTTCCGATGAAGTTGACAACTTTGTTCGTGAAATTGCCATTGATTCGGAAGCCAGTTTTCTGGATCTGCACGATGCCATTTTGGAAAGTGTCGGTTACACCGCAGATCAAATGAGCTCCTTTTTCCTGTGCAATGACGAATGGGAAAAAGAGACTGAGGTGACCTTGATAGAGATGGATAGCAGCCCCGAAGTAGACAATTGGATCATGGAGAGCACCAAGCTCAGTGACCTGATTGAAGATGAAGGCCAAAAGCTGCTGTTTGTATTCGATTACCTGACAGAACGTTCCTTCTTCATCGAAGCATTTCAACTTGT
>JAUZOU010000616.1 GCA_030706285.1 Bacteroidota bacterium | reverse complement strand
TTTTAATCAAATCCATCAAAGAAGACAGTCTTACAACCGAAGAATTGATCGAAAAGGTGGCGACATCCCATATCCGGTACACCATCGCCGATAATGCGTTGGCAAGATTGAGTAAAACGTATTATAAAAATCTGTACATCTCAACAGCGATCGGTTTTCCGCAACATTCGTACTGGCTAGTCCGTAAAGATGCTCCGCAATTGGCTTCAGCCGTTGACAGCTGGTTCAGCCGTCATGTCAGGAGCAGGAGCTATCAGGCTATCTATAAACGCTATTTTGAACGTAGTAAAGGACCGTCTCCGTATCTGACAACGGGTCGCTGTATTGGCAAAGACGGTCGTATTTCTCCTTTCGACCATTTATTCAAAAAATATGGTGAACGGTATCAACTGGATTGGCGGTTGTTGGCAAGTATTGCCTATCAGGAATCCAAATTTGATCCGAAAGCTGTGTCCTGGGCTGGAGCAATTGGCCTGATGCAACTGATGCCTAAAACGGCCGGAATGTTGGATGTTAGCCTGAATAGTTTGCTTGATCCGGATATGAATATCATGACGGCTGCACGGTTGTTTAAAAGACTGGACGGCAAATTGCGTTCAGCCAAAAACCGTGAACAACGCACTAAAATGGTTCTGGCCGGATTTAATTGTGGTATTGGCCATGTGTTTGATGCCCGCGCCTTGTCCCGCAAATATGGAAAAAATCCCAATCGATGGGATAATGGAAATGTTGGCCATTTTATTATACTGAAAAGTCAACCAAAATATTATGAAGACCCTGTTTGTAAAAAGGGTTATTTACGTGGTTTTGAAACGGCTGAATTTGTTACTGATGTTTGGACCCGTTACCAGTATTATGTGAGTAAGGGTGTGAAATAAGACTTCGGGGCTCGCCCTGGGATTGTTTATTGTCTCTGATTTTATTGATGGTTGACCAGGTATTTCAATGGATTGAATATTCGCTGGATGAGACGCAGCTCTTTCGTCCTGATTTCAGCTGTACCAACTAATTCTCCGTTTAACGTAAGTCGCTTTCCATAGTTAGTGACCAGCGGTTGAGAGACACGTCCGATCGCCTTATACATTGAGTTGGCATCAGGCATCAGTGAGATGCTTTGAATGGTAGCGCCAATTGTTCCATATTCCAGATAGGGGTAACCATCTAAGAAAATGCGCGCTTTTTGACCGGCTTTAACCTTACCGGATCCGTTCATTGGAATTTCCAGAAAGGCTTGAATGGGGCCAGCCTTATCCGGTATGATGGCGAATAGTTTGTCTCCGGTCTGAACTTGCTGCAACGGGCTTCTCTTTTCGGGGAAGGTCAATGTTCCGTTTACCGGACTGATCAACAGGTACGTTTGTTCCCAGGATTTAAGTGCTGCCGCCAATTCTTTCAGGCTAAGCAGATAAGCCTGTTTTTGACTCATGAGTGTTTGAGCACGGACAGACGTTTCATCTTCAATTGTTTGAACAAGTACTTGCTTGGCTGAAAGAAGATTGTTTATAGCGATCTGTGTTTCATCCAATTGAAGCGCTGATGATAAATACGCTTGCTCTGCCATTTCAACTGTTTCGGAGGCGATCAAGCCTTTTTTTAATAACGTGTTGTCGCGGGAATACGACTGCTTTTGGATAATCTGTGCCTGTTTTTGACGCGTCTCTTTTTTACGAAGCACAGCCAGATTGTTTTCAAGTATGCCAATCTCAATAGCCGAAG
>JAUZOU010000615.1 GCA_030706285.1 Bacteroidota bacterium | reverse complement strand
GGTTATGCCGTCAAATCCAGCCACCGTATAAAAAGCACCGTCGACGACAGCTGCAAACAAATCATTACTCGCTGAATCCGGGAATGCCGCTTTTTGAGTCCAGGTATCTGTTTGTGAATCGTATTCCCAGAAGTCTTTAAACAGGTTTTTCGGTTCGTAGGCGCCAACAGCACCCATTCCCATATAGGCCTTTGTACCGATCACTCCAGCCACAGCCTTCACACGGGCTGGCCCGGGAAAATCTCTTTTTCTGGTCCAGGTATCTGTTTCACTGTCATATTCCCAGACCTCTTTCAGAAATCCGTCTCTCCATCCGGATCTGCCACAGCAGACGTACGCTTTCTTTCCGATCACGAAGCAAGTGGCAGAAGCCCTTGCCTTTCCCCCAAATTTCGACAAATCTGTCAATTGCGTCCACTTTACCGGATTGACAGGTGTATCATCCTGGCAGGCAGCAAAACCGATCAGCATCAGTAAAACGATCGGTATAAACCGTATTTTTTGAATTGACATGATCCGATTATTTCCTGAATGCTGCCAGACTCTCTCTCAGGTAAGTGATCTTGGTTTCAGTATCTGATTTTTTCTTTCTTTCCGCTTCGACAACCTGAGGATTGGCATTTGCTACAAACTTGACATTATTCAATTTTTTCATGACAGATTGCAGGAATCCTTCCAAATAACTGATTTCTGCTTCTATTTTGGCAATTTCAGTTTCCGCATCGACGAGTGAGCTCAAAGGCACAGCATATTCAGAGGTTCCGACCATAAAGGAAACAGCTCCGGAAGCTTTTTCTGCTGAAAGATCGATGGCGCTTAGGTTCCCTAATTTCAGCAAGACACTGTTGTTAGTTTCATCATGTGCACCAAGCACCTGCAATTGAAGCACTTCTTTATTCGGCAAGTTTTTGTCCAGGCGGATTGAACGGATTGCTGAAATAATCGCTTTGGTCGTGTCAAACCGTTCCAGAATGGCTTCGTCATACGGGGCAACAGCAGGCTGACGAACCAGCATAATGCTTTCGCCGTCCTTTCTGTCATAGATGTTCTGCCACAACTCCTCAGTAATGAACGGCATGAACGGATGAAGCAATTCCAGCAGCTTCTCAAAGAACGCCAGCGTTTGAGACAGAGTCTTCGCATCGATGGCATGCTGGTAGGCCGGTTTGATCAGTTCAAGATACCAGGATGAAAATTCGTCCCAGAATAGTTTGTAAACAGTCATCAACGCTTCGGATATTCTAAATTTTTCGAACAGATCATCCATTTCATTGACGGATTTCTGTAATTGCTGACCAAACCATTCAACAGCAAGGCGTGAAGATTCAGGCTGAGAAAGCGTAGCATCTACGTTCCATCCTTTGACAAGACGATAGGCATTCCAGATTTTATTGTTGAAATTCCGGCCTTGTTCACACAATGATTCGTCAAAGAGGATATCATTTCCGGCAGGAGCTGCCAGCATCATACCCATCCGGACGCCGTCAGCACCAAAGGCCCTGATCAGATCGAGCGGATCCGGCGAGTTGCCCAACGACTTGGACATTTTCCGGCCGAGCTTATCCCGCACAATACCGGTCAGATAGACATTGTTGAAACAGGGTGCTTTTTTATACTCAAATCCGGAAATAATCATTCTGGCTACCCAGAAAAACAGGATATCAGGTGCTGTTACCAAATCATTGGTCGGATAATAGTAGCGAATGTCTTCGTTTTC
>JAUZOU010000614.1 GCA_030706285.1 Bacteroidota bacterium | reverse complement strand
TGATACCCCATCAGCATATACAAACCGGCTGTTGCCAGCAACACAAATAACAGATAGGTTGCAGCACGCAGGATTCTTCTCGAAGTGACCGAGAGAATGGAAAAGACGACAATTACTACCGCCAATACATAAAATATGATCTGTTGAGCCATAATCCAATTACTTTAGTTGTTCTCTCTTTTTTGATCCTTCATGATTGAGGGTCATCTTCAGTTTATCTCTGGTGAAAACAGAGTTTTCAAAATCGTTTACAAACTTGATGGCGTGGGAAGGACAATTGACCACACACAAGTTGCAGAAGGTGCATTGGCCTAAATCGTAATAATACTTGTCCAACACCCGTTTGGGCTTTCCGCCATCTTCAGCCTCAACCATTTTTGAAACGACCTGGATGGTCTGGTTGGGACAGTTCATCTGACAAATACCACAGGCCGTGCAGGCATGTTCATTGTTCTCGTCATGCGGCATGACCAGGTAAGCACGGAACCTTTCGGCAATGTGCAGGGTGGTATGCCGGTTTTCCGGATACTGTTCAGTTATTTTTTTGACAAAAAATTCTTTGAACGTGACAATCATTCCCAATACCAACGAATGGATGGCCTTGATGATGGTAACGATGTACTTATATAAAGACTTCATACGTATGAGTTTATTTCTTTACTATTAAAACTGCCATCCCAGAATCACAATCACAACCATGATCAACAAGTTGACCATATTGATCGGCAGCAGGTACTTCCATTCCAGGTTGAGCAAATGGTCGATACGCAAACGGGGAAATGTCCATCTGACCCACAAACTGAGCATCATCAGCGCAAACACTTTGACAAAGAACCAAATGACGGATGGTATATAATCCATGATCTGGTTGAACCCGTCAAGCCCCGTGATGTGGAAGGGCATCCAGCCACCCAAGAAAACGGTGGTGGCGACAGAGGCGATGATGAACATGTTCAGGTATTCTGCCAGATAGAAGAACCCGAATTGAATGCCGGAATACTCCGTATGATAACCGGCTGCCAGTTCTGACTCGGCTTCAGGTAAATCGAACGGGCCACGGTTGGTTTCAGCATGACCGGCAATTAAATAAACGATGAAGGCGACAAAGGCAGGAATGTGCCCTTGGAAAAGATACCAGCAATCTTTCTGGTTTTCAATCATAGTGGAAAGCTGCATCGTACCGCCCAGCACCACGATGGTCATCAAAGACAACCCGGCAGACAGCTCATAGCTGATGAGCTGGGCACCACTACGCATGGCACCGATCATGGAATATTTGTTGTTACTTGACCAACCGGCCAGCAGTATACCGATGACGCCCAGTGACGAAACTGACGTGATATAGAAAACGCCAATATTAAAATCAAAAGCCTGCAGCCCTCTACCCCATGGAATCGTACCAAAGGCAAGTAAGGAGGCGATGACGACAAAAAACGGTGCCAAGTAAAACAAGACCTTATCGGTATGTTTGATCGGAATAATTTCCTTGATCAACATTTTTACCATATCGGCAACACTTTGTACGATTCCGTAAGGGCCAACCCGGTTCGGTCCAAGACGGCACTGGAAAAAGGCACAAATCTTCCTTTCGAAATAAATCAGGATCAGCGCGATGATACAGTAGAGCGCCAGTATCAAGACCCCAACTACGACG
Source organism: Bacteroidota bacterium (assembly GCA_030706285.1). Classification (GTDB taxonomy): domain Bacteria; phylum Bacteroidota; class Bacteroidia; order Bacteroidales; family UBA1402; genus UBA8389. The sequence continues at coordinate 72 of JAUZOU010000614.1, read as the reverse complement.
AATTCGATAGCCAGCGCCCAAAATGCTGGCAGGTATGTCCGGAGGAACTGGTCTATCCACGAAGTCACTATC
>JAUZOU010000613.1 GCA_030706285.1 Bacteroidota bacterium | reverse complement strand
TTCAAACTTGGCTTTTTCGGAATATTCATACAATTCCTGATTTGTCATCAACAAAACATCCTTCCCGTTTTCAGATTTGGATTGTTGGGTGCCAACCTGATCTTTAGCCTCTTTCTCGAATTCACCCTTCATGATCCGTTTTCTTACGTCTTCGATTTGTTCGTTTGTTGCCCCTCTAGCCTTGGCCACTTCAATGATCTGAGTAGCAGTCATACCCTGTGAAGTAGCCTGTTTGACAAGATTTTTGATTTGGCTATCGCTCAGCGAGTTAACATCCTTCAAAGACGCCGTAGCCACAGAACCAACTGTCTGGGCTTGAAGTTGGCAAACAAACAGACCAAGTAATAAAAAGCCAGCCAACAATTTGAATTTCTTCAACATAACAATCTATTAATTAAAAAAACGGCATTTAGTTAAACAACTCGGTCGTCCTCAAAAAAAGTTCAACCGACGGACATCGCCTCTGGAAAAGGCTCGTACTAATTAGAAAAAGAACGCTTTTTATACTGAAAAATTGTTTAACGTCATGTAATATTTTATTTGGTTGAAAAGCCTGAAACGGTAGTCACCCGCTTAACTGGCGGTTCAATCATTCTATTACCTAAAAGAATCATCGACCGGTTTGCTTCCAGATCAAGGTGGAACAAGGTATAGTCGATACCATTTTCAGCCACAAAATTTGAAACGGTTTTGATAATATCTCCCGTATGAGGATTCAGGAGCTTTATGAAAAAACGCCCACGTAACTTCAGATTTCCGCTGTAAATCGACTTGCCAGGATTCGCAAAGAAAAAGACATCCTGCTTTTCACGAATTTTGTGCAAATAGGTTAATGGTTTGCCCGCCTCGAACAAGACATCCCGATCTGGCAATAACGTTGTCAAAGCGGTACGCAACGCCAAAGGAATTGGTCGCGGAACATACGCCGCTTTCCCTCCAGCCTGGTTGAAAGCTTCCATCGATTGTTCCGGAAAAGAATCGCCAGTCTGCACAACCGGCAGATCGGGAAAAATGCTTCTGACGATGAGGTTAATGGAATCATCTTTTCCGAATTCGGCTGACTTGTAGGGTAACCTGGTCGTAAAAAGCAATTTTCCACCTTTATCATAAAAGGCTTTGATCTTTTTAATGTTTGACAGCGAAATTGTTTTGACTGAAGGAAGAATGAGCACCCTGAATACTTCAGGATTCATTTTGTTTTTAAGTGTCAGCAGGCTGTCCTTTACTATGCCTGATGAATCCAGCACTTCCGGATGCAGGAATGTAAAGTCAATGCCCAATGAATCAGTCAACGACGTCGATACATCAATATAATCTGTCCTCGGAATGGCTACGCCTCCATAGACAGGCTTTAACGGCCCATCCAGATAATGTTCCCCTTGCAGGGTCTGAATCGGATATAGTATGGCGATGTCGGCTACATGACGAGCCGGCGCCTGTAACATTACATTCAACCGTGAAAGATACATATTGAAGGCATAAAGCTCTTTTTGATAGAGGGGATTCCGATATGATAATTCCGGCCTGAATGTCACATGCCTGTCGTTATACCAAACAGCATGCGGCATCAACAAGTTGATACCTTTAGCATACTGATCCATCGCAATGGCATACATGGAGTCGATGGATAAATTGCCCATAGCCCCAAATGTTTCAGCCATGACATAGGGTTTATCCCAATTATAGGCTGCAGAACTGATCAATTTGTAAAATTTTTCAGCAGGCCGG
>JAUZOU010000612.1 GCA_030706285.1 Bacteroidota bacterium | reverse complement strand
GTGTAATCAAACCATAATAAAAATGAAGGCATATGTATTTCCCGGACAGGGAGCACAATTTTCCGGTATGGGTAAAAACCTGTACGAACAATCGAAAGAAGCGCATGACCTGTTTGAAAAGGCCAATGATTTACTGGGTTTTCGCATCACGGACATTATGTTTACCGGTACTGACGAAGAACTTCGCCAGACAAAAGTAACGCAACCCGCCATTTTCCTGCATTCAGTCCTGTTGGCTACCTATATCGGAGAAGACTTCAAACCTGAAATGGTTGCCGGCCATTCTTTGGGCGAATTTTCGGCATTGGTTGCCGCCAAGGCACTTTCTTTCGAAGATGGTGTGAAACTGGTTCACCATCGTGCCCTTGCCATGCAGAAAGCCTGTGAGGCCAGACCTTCTACCATGGCCGCTATTATCGGTCTCCCTGATGAAAAAATAGAAGCTGTGTGTGCCGGTATTACAGATGAAATTGTCGTACCTGCCAACTATAATTGCCCTGGACAGGTGGTGATTTCCGGAACGATCGAAGGCATTGACAAAGCGTGCAAACTCTTTACGGAAGCTGGAGCCAAACGAGCCATCAAACTCAGTGTGGGTGGAGCTTTCCATTCACCGCTTATGGAACCGGCCAGGCAGGAACTGGCAGCAGCCATCCAGGCTACGCCATTCAGCAAACCGATTTGCCCGATTTATCAAAATGTCAATGCAAAACCTCAGACAGATCCTGAAGCCATCAAGGCCAACCTGGTTGCTCAGCTGACTTCTCCGGTACGCTGGACACAAACTATTCTTGCTATGATTGCCGATGGTGCCGATTCGTTTACCGAACTTGGACCTGGTGCTGTCCTGCAAGGTCTTGTCAAAAAAATCAACAGAGACATTCAGGTAGAAGGCATGCAATAACGCCTTTCTGAGCTCTCCGGCCGAATCTGAAGCATCCGTTCTTCAAAGAAATAAGATTAGGCTGGTTTTAAGCGATGGCGGAGCGAAGGGCTTCGCCCATGCCGGTGTCATACAGGCATGGGATGAACATGGTATCCGGCCGGATGTCATAGCCGGAACAAGTGCCGGATCCATTCATTACTTTCGAACCCACGCGGATAGACAACATACCTTATGCTGACGGTGGACTCATATTGACCTGTATGGTAGGTTCGATGCGGAAAAGAATCATGAGATTTTTCAGTTGGGTTATCAGGAAGCCGTTCGTGTTTTAACCGGCAATATCGAACTAATTGAACGGTTGACGTGTTAAATACTTCGTCTTGTTCGTAACCTGGTCTCTGACCAACCTCAAATGACGGGCATTCTTGAACTCCTGGTGCCTTTTTTACTTCGCATTTTCTACAAATGTCTGTACAACAAGTACATCGACTTTAAATATTCAAGTGACAATGAGCAAGCTTATTGTGTACCAACTTCTTCCGCGTTACTTTACCAATAAGCAACCGCATCCGGTTAAAAACGGAACGCTTTTGCAGAATGGTTGCGGAAAGTTTGACGAGATTAACGAGAAAGCTCTTCGTTCCATTCAATCACTGGGAGTGACTCATGTATGGCTGACGGGGATCCTGGAACACGCTACCAAAACGGATTATTCGAACATTGGTATCCAAAAGGATCATCCTGCTGTTGTTAAAGGAAACGCCGGATCACCTTATGCCATCAAGGATTATTACGATGTCGATCCTGACCTGGCAGTCAATCCGGAGAACAGGTTGGAAGAATTCGG
>JAUZOU010000611.1 GCA_030706285.1 Bacteroidota bacterium | reverse complement strand
TCCTGACCGGGATATTAATCCCTCTTAGCCTGGTCAGGTTGATCGATATTAATCCATGGATGCTGATGCTTCAGGGAGCCATTTCCGGATTATTACTTTGCAGCATTTCCATTTTGCTGGAGTTTGTGACACGATATACCCGGTTGACCGGGTTTTCTTCAGTTCAACGTTTTTTCAACCATGTCGCTCTCTATTCGTTGGCTATTGTTTGCTGGCTTGGAACGGAATACCTGCTGTTTTATCTGGTATTTCCTCTGGAATTGTTTCATACGTTGACTTTTGTTATTCCGTTTAAAATTGTCGTCGGATGCTTGATTCTAACCATCATCTTTCAATTCTACCAGAAAAATCAGATCACAGATTCAACGGAGTTGCAGGAGTCAACGGAGGAAGAAGACCAGCCCCCGGAGCAGAGTCCAGCCATTGAATCGACTACCCGGTTAGACCAGACGGATACCGTTACGGTCAAAACCGGAGCCAACATCCATCTGATACAAGTTTCGGACCTGATGTATCTTCAGGCTGAAGGCGATTATGTGATTTTATATACGGCTGACACTCGTTTTATTAAAGAAGAAACAATGAAACATCTGGAAGCACAATTACCGACCACCTTTATACGGATTCACCGTTCCTGTATTGTAAATACCAGCCATATTTCACGCATCGAACTGTACGAAAAGCAACATTACCGCATTACGCTAAAATCAGGCCAGCAGCTCAAAGTCAGTGCGTCAGGCTACAAATTGCTTAAGGAAAATCTGCATCTTTAACAACGACTGCTTGTTAAGGTAAAAAAAGACGTTTTCAATCTATTTAAAAGTGTAAAATAAACGCTTATCTTTAGGCCATTAAATTGACATACATGAAAACGAAAAAAATTCCCTTAACCATCTTTCTGTCAAGTTGCCTGCTGGTTGCCCAGGCACAAGTAACAGTGAACGTAGACCTGACAAAGCCACGGGTCCCCATGAGCAAAGAACTGATCGGAGCCTTTTTTGAGGATATCAACTATGGTGCCGATGGTGGTTTGTATGCCGAATTGATTCAGAACCGGTCGTTTGAGTATTATCCTGTCCAGGGTTATACAACCTCCGGGCCCCTGGAAGCCTGGTCTGCCATTCAGCAAGGTGGAGCTTCCGTTATGCTGACTGTAGAAAATAGCACGCCACTCAATCAGAACAACCCCCACTACCTGAATCTGGTGATAAACCAGCCCGGTTCAGTTGCCGGCGTCAAAAATGCCGGTTTCGACGGCATTGCTTTGACCAAGGGCGACAACTACAATTTTTCTGTCTACCTTAAACGGACAACCGATTACAACGAACAGGTCGTTGTGCAGTTGAACCGTGCGGATGGATCCGTCATTAGCAGTGGCACCATCACGTCAACGTCAGGAGAATGGAAGAAATACACGTTGACGCTTCAAAGTGACGCCACAACGGCCGATGCTTGTTTATCCATTCTTCCGAAAGGTAAAGGCAGCATTTGTCTTGACATGGTTTCATTATTTCCGCAAAAAACCTTCAGGAACCGGGCAAACGGACTTCGAAATGACCTGGCCCAGACCATCGCTGACATGAAACCGAAATTTCTGCGTTTTCCCGGTGGCTGTATTACTCACGGAAGAGGGCTTGCCAATGCGTATCGCTGGAAGGCCACAGTGGGCGACGTAGCTGAAAGAACGCCCAACTGGAATACCTGGGGCTATCATCAGACGTACGGACTTGGTTTTTACGAATTTTTC
>JAUZOU010000610.1 GCA_030706285.1 Bacteroidota bacterium | reverse complement strand
GTTTATCCGGCCGCCAATTGGCTGATATCGGCTCAAGGATCAACTCAAAGCCAGCTTCTTTCAACCCGTCCTGAATAATTTTGGAAGACACGTCGTGCCAGCCATACGTCCCGAAACTGGCAGCCTTTTTGTTTTTGAACTTCATGCCGTTGATAAATTCCATTAAACCGGCGATGGTGTACAGAACGCCGTTATGAACGGTCGGAGAACCGATAAGAATGGCCTTTGACTTAAAGATCTCAACAATCAGGTCACTCAGATCGGTAGCAGAAGCGCTGTACAATTTCACGTTGACCAGCGGATCAGCCAACGTTATTCCTTTTACAATGTTGTCAGCGATTGTCTGAGTGCCGTGATACATCGTATCGTAAATGACAGTGATTTGATTTTCCTGATAACCAGCTGCAAAAGCAGCATATTTTTCAAGAACCTGGGAAGGATTGTCGCGCCAGACAATACCATGGCTTGGACAAATACATTCGATGGCAATGCCCATCTGGGCAATCTCATCCAGCTTACGGGCAACCAGGTGGCTGAACGGATTCACAATATTGGCATAATACTTGTACGTTTCAGCCCACAGTTCACCCTGATCAACCAGGTCATTAAACAGGAGTTCCGAGCAATAATGCTGTCCGAACGCATCATTGCTGAACAGGATATTGTCGCCGGTCAGAAAACAAAACATACTGTCTGGCCAGTGAATCATAGCGGCCTGAATAAAGATCAATTCTTTTCCATTGCCGACATCGATCTTGTCACCCGTCTTAACCAGGATCAACTTCCAATCCGGCTGATGATATAGTCCGGTCAACGATTTAATGCCGTTTTCCGTACAATAGACCGGCGTTCCGGGTATCTGGTCCAACAGTTCCTTCAAGGCTCCGCTGTGATCCGGTTCGGCATGATTGACGACAATGAAATCAATTTTTTTCAAATCGATTTCGCTGGAAAGGTTTTTGACAAACTCATTCGAAAAAGGCTCATAAACCGTGTCAATCAATCCGATTTTTTCTTCGAGAATCAGATAGGAATTATAAGAAGAGCCTCTTCGGGTCGTAAACTCCGAACCATGAAATTCACGCAAATCCCAGTGATTCTTGCCAACCCAGTAAACGTTATTTTTTACCTGTTTTTTCATTTGTCTATTTGTTTAACTAGTGCATCGATTGCTTCTTTCGTCTGTAAAAATACACAAAATACAATAAAAAAAAGCGGATGTCTTTTATTTTTACAAGTAATTAATTGTTTTATTAAAACAAGACTGATCCATCGTATTTTTATATCAGACACTAAAACCGGCATCTGATATAATCTGCCTGATGCGCAACTCTTCCTCATCAGTAGACAAAGCCTGTTTCATAGGTAGACTGACAAAGAACGTACTGCCCTTTCCTTCCTGACTTTCCAGCCAGATATTGCCGTCCAGCATTTCGACATACGCTTTGGTAATGGACAATCCAAGGCCTGAGCCTTCGTACGGACGTTGGTGAGACACATCCGCCTGGATAAAACGTTCAAAAATGATACGATGTTTATCCTGAGGAATACCAATGCCAGTATCCTTGACATATAGTTCAAATCTGGTATCTGTCAATGTGCAGAATAACTCAACATACCCTTTCGGAGTAAATTTAATGGCATTATTGATCAAGTTGGCAAAAATCGAATACAACTTTTCTTTATCAGAATGGACATAAGACAATTCATCCGGCAAGCTGAATTTCCTGATGAACAATAGACCTTTAGATTCCAC
>JAUZOU010000061.1 GCA_030706285.1 Bacteroidota bacterium | reverse complement strand
GGTCAAAAAGCCCGTACGACCAATGAAGTAGGAGATTGGCTGGTCACCTATATCAAGGGTTGAACCGAATCAAGCAACTCCATAAAAAACAGGCCATTCACTTTAATATGAATGGCCTGTTTTTTATGGCAATCTGTCGATCGCAGTCATTGTTACAAATGATCGGCGCTAACGGCCTGTTTATCGCTTTAAGAAATCTTCGTGCAAATATTCGACAAATGATTTTGAAAAACGGTCCAAAGAGTCTTTTGCGGTATTGTCTTTTCCGTAGAAGAAGGTTTGCTTACCTGATTCAAAATTGCGGTAAAAGCCTACTTCCGGAGATAGAAATCCAAAGCCTTCATCACGCAGGTAAATGGCAAACTGATGCTTTCCAAACATATTTTTTGAAAAATAGGATGGTGCCGGTCTATGGCCAAGTTGCTGGATTAAGGTTGGTCCAAGGTCTGTCTGCATGCAGATATTCCGGCAGGTGAAGGTCGTATCGACAACTCCTCCTGTCCACAACATTGGCGTATGAAAGGCAGCCGGATCTTCTGAGGTATAGCGTTTGCCATACATGGCTCCATGATCGCCAGTTATAATGACCAGCGTGTTTTTCCAATAAGGGGAGGCCTTAAGTTTCTTCATAAAATTTCCGAGGCACCAGTCGGCATAAGAAACCCCGTTTTCATACTTGTCCTTGAAATGCTCAGGATAGGGTACATCAAACGGCTCATGACTGCTGATGGTGTATAACATGCTGAAAAAAGGACGTTTCATGGCCGGAAGGTCTTTTAGTAATCGATCATAGAGGTATTGGTCCGGAACGCCCCATTTTTGCATTGTTGAAAGCTTCATGGGAAAATTCTTGTTCGAAATTTGTTTAGTTACGCCTGATTGAGTCAGGAACATGCTTGTATTGAAGAAATCGATGTCACCTCCATAATGGAAAGAAAGATCATATCCGAGATCCCCCATATAAGCCGGCAAAAACTTGACCGTTTTGATCTTTTCCGGATATTGTAGCAGGGAAACAGCTTTAATCAGTGCCGGATATCCGCCCAACAACGCTGAAAGCCCTTTATCAGAACGATTCCCCGTCGCATAAAATGACGAAAATAAAATGCCGTCATCACATAATTTATCAAAACAAGGCGTTATTCCTGGTGTTCCCCCTTGCCTGCCAACCACATTGCTGGAAAATGATTCGACGATGATCATGATGACATTGATTTGTTTGCCATCAGGACTTTTCAAATGACACGGAACTGTTTCCTGATCCCAGGTGTCTACCCCTTTCAGATTGTTTTGGCAGGTAGTCTTATCAAAATAGGGCACCGGATTTTTTGTCAGTTCCCTGTGCAATAAGGCATAATTAAAAGACCAGAAAAAATTATATGCACTGTGATTGGCATATAGTTTCTTGCTGAAATAAACACTGCTGAAATTAAGAGGAGAGGTGTTGATACCACTTCGGATCGGCAATATAAGCGCACCTGTAAGCAACATCATAACAGGAGCTATTGCCCAATGGGCCTTTGGCGTGTCTTTGAAATGTTGGTCAAACCATTTCCGGTAAATCCAGTCACTGAACCAAACGACACCCGCGCAAATCAACAAAAATGCCATCAATTGCCATATGGTCAAACAATTTGCCATTTCTGCCGGGTGGCTCAGATAGGGAATAATCTGAGCATTCAGCCTGGTACCCCAAGCTGGATACAATGCCCAATCCAGAGAGCCTAAAAACGAATTGACGATCAATAAAATAAAGGTATACCAGCGGATAATTTTCGCAACTGAACCTGGTTTGATCAAAAACGTCAAGATCAGCAACACCCCTGGGATACCAGTCAGATAACCGGCAGCAGATAGATCCATTCTGGATCCGTACAGGAACGTCTTTACCAGATCACTCCCGGATAACGTTACCGTCTGGCCGATATTGAACATCAGAAAAAGAATCCTGAAAAAGACAAAATAGCCATACCAAAAAATGAAATATTTCAGGAAAAACAGTAGTGTACGTTTCATTCTAACTTATCTTACTATAACAGCGTCGAAAGTACAAATAAATGTCCGAATTGAAAAAACGAATGCTTATGAAACAACCGTTTTCCGGCATAATGAATAAAACAGTGGCTTGAAACGATGATTCGATTCGTTTTAACAGCCTTTAAATCTGCATATTTATAGCAATTTTAACAGCTGTTTGCAAAAAAATGTATAAAAAGTCGTGCAACTGTTTTATTTTACTAATTTTGAAACCAGAGATGGCACAAGCATTGGTATTTATTTCATCTTAAGATAGGATAAATAATGTAACTTGTCGTTTCGTTAAACCACTCAGCTTATCTTGAATGATGGAAACGGCTCCATACTACCACTTATTACTATTTTTTATTCAATGCCTGCTAATAGCTACGATCATCCTGACGCTATTCCGGATGCGTTCAAAGATGGGCCTTGGACTGTTATACGCAGCACTTGGCCTTTTTCAGTTTTTACAGGCTTTTCTAACGGCGACCATATACATTCCGATCATGCCGTCCATTCAGTATTCTCCAGGTGCTTCCATTTTGTTTCCGGCATCGTTGTTTGCCATTTTACTGGTGTACATTAAAGAAGATACCTCTGAGACCAGAAAAATCATATATGCCATTTTTATCTCAACGATTATGATGGCTGCCGTCTTATGTTTGTTCGGCTGGATTATTGATACTGGAGAAATTCAGAATCCTTATAACGTCTCGATACGCTTATTGAACTATAGTGCCTGGTTCCTTGTTGTCAGTACCGTCACGTTAATTATCGCTACGGTTTTCATCATTCTGATTTATGATTTTATCATCCGGATATTTCCAAGTCTGTTTATACGGATCTATGTTACCATGGCCATTGTTTTAAGTTTTGAAGCAGTCATTTTTCCACTGACTGAATTCTGGAAAACGAATTCAGTTTCTGCGACGATTGTCTCCGGATTGATATCAGAGAATATAGCGGCACTCATTTTCAGTCTAATTTTTTACCTCTATCTTAAATTGATTGATAAAGAAGCATACACGTCCGACCAACCAACCATAAACGGCATTTATTATTCTCTTTCCTACCGGCAGAAATTCGAGATAGCTAAAAAAGAGCAGGAGCTTGTCAAAAAAGAAGCGGACAATGCTATCCAGCAAAGTCATGTTAAATATGAAACCTTGGTAAACAATGCACCAGTCGGTGTGTTTCTGACTGACACAAAAGGCTCTACTACCTATGTCAATCCTGCCTGGTGTGCTATGTCAGGCATTTCTTATACCGAAGCGTTAGGTTATGGCTGGCTGAAAGCTGTACATCCGGAAGATAAACAGCAAACGGCCAACGGCTGGGAGTTGGCTCACAAAATGAAAGAAAGTTCGTTGGATGCCTATCGGTTCCTGCACTCAGACGGAAGTATCAGATGGGTATTAGGGGAGGCTGTTCCTGAAATCGATGATCATGGCAACTTGCTTGGTTATGTCGGGACTATTACAGATATTACCACCATCAAGATGTATGAAAAAGAGCTGAACATTGCTAAAGAAAAAGCAGAAGAAAGTGACCGGCTAAAAACAGCCTTTCTTCAAAATATTTCCCATGAAATCAGAACCCCGATGAATTCTATCTGTGGATTTTCTGAATTCTTGTCCAGCCCGGATCTGACAGAAGAAGAACGGGACAGCTACGTCTCAATCATTCAAAGCAGCAGCCAGCAATTACTTTCAATTGTAACCGATATACTGACTATTTCCTCTCTTGAGACCCATCAGGTTACTGTCAATTTATCGAACCTTTGTATTAACAACATCCTGAAAGAACTACTCGCTCAATTCAATCAGGAACTTGTTGGCAGACAAGTGGATCTTAAAGTCAGGATGTCACTTGATGATGCCCAGTCGACTATCCTGTCGGATAAGACAAAACTGACACAGATCTTGTCCAATTTGATTTCCAATGCCCTCAAATTTACGCAGAAAGGTTCGGTTGAATTTGGATACAACCTAAAAAAAGAGGTGCTGGAGTTTTATGTATCGGATAATGGCATCGGTATTAAACCAACTGCCATGGAAACAATTTTCAAGCGCTTTAGCCAAGCTGACGTTTCCATACAGGAAAATTTTGGAGGTACAGGATTGGGACTTTCCATTTCAAAAGGATTTGTCGAGCTGTTACATGGAAAAATATGGGTGGAGTCCGAATATGGAAAGGGCTCGACGTTCTATTTTACAATACCGTATAATCAGGAAAACCAATAAAAGGTAGCATCAAAAACAAAAGAGGTCACCCGTCTTCACTTCAGGTAACCTCTCGCAGGTCTTATTTTATGAAAAAGCGCTGATTAACTGTTCGCTTTTGTTTCTTTCAGGATCACATCATGAGCGCCTCCTTCAATGATACTGGTCGAAGACACCAATGTGATTTTGGCTGTATCTTTCAATTCTTTCAGTGTCGTGGCACCACAACTGCACATAGTGGACTTGATTTTGCTGATCGTCTGATTCAGATTGTCCTGCAATTTCCCGGCATAGGGCACGTAACTGTCAACCCCTTCTTCAAATTTCAGGCTGTCACTGCCACCGAAATCATATCGTTGCCAGTTTCTGGCACGGTTTGAACCTTCTCCCCAGTACTCCTTCACATAGGTGCCGTTAACAATCAATTTTTTCGTAGGGCTTTCATCAAAACGGGCAAAATAACGACCCATCATCAGAAAATCGGCACCTATGGCTAATGCCAATACCATATGATAATCTTGTACGATACCACCATCTGAACAAACCGGAATGTAAATACCGGTTTTCTCAAAATAAGCGTCCCGAGCTTTAGCCACATCAATCAAAGCTGTCGCCTGACCTCGACCAATACCCTTTTGCTCTCTGGTAATGCAAATAGAACCGCCGCCGATGCCGACTTTAATGAAATCAGCACCAGCTTCGACAAGGTAATTGAACCCATCCTCGTCAACAACGTTTCCGGCACCAATCTTAACTGAATCGCCATAATGATCACGAACGAACCTAATGGCTTCTTTCTGCCATGCTGAAAAGCCATCGGATGAATCGATGCACAAGACATCAACTCCAGCTTCAATTAATTTGGGGATGCGTTCAGCATAATCTCTTGTATTAATACCTGCGCCAACCAGCAATCGTTTGCTGCTGTCCAACAATTCGTTCGGATTTATTTTGTGATCATCATAGTCCTTTCTGAACACGAAATATTTCAAATATTGATGCTCATCAATGATCGGTAACGCATTAATCTTGTTGTCCCAGATAATATCATTGGCCTTATCCAACGAAATGCCGAAATTCCCGGTAATCAGTTTGGGAAACGGGGTCATGAAATCTTTGATCTTTTTATCCAGACTGTCACGTCCGGGTCTGTAATCACGACTAGCCACCAACCCGAGCAACTTGCCATTTGATGTTCCGTCGTGAGTGATCCCTATCGTTGAAAAACCAGTTTGTGCTTTCAATTCGAGCACATCTCTCAAAGTGTGTTCCGGAGTAAGATTGGCATCGCTTACGACAAATCCGGCCTTGTATTTCTTTACTTTCCTGACCATCTCTGCTTGACTTTCGATGGATTGAGAACCGAAAATGAAGGAAAGACCGCCATTTCTTGCCAAAGCAATAGCCATCTTATCATCAGACACAGACTGCATGATAGCTGAAACAAACGGAATATTCAGCTCGATAGCGGCTGTTTCGCCTTTGCGAAACTTCACGATTGGGGTGTTAAGATTAATATTATCAGGTGTACACGCTTTTGTGGTTAACCCTGGGATCAGTAAATACTCGTTAAACGTCCTTGAGACTTCATCTACAATCTGTGCCATAGTGTTCCTGTTTGAAAAGTTGCGCAAATTTACAGAAAAATCGACCAAGTATAAAATGAAAAGTAGCTACATAACCCTTAAAACAGTCTCTTTTATCTAAATTGGAAACGAAAAAAACAGATCGATGGTTCAATCGACCTGCTTTTTCATTATCTCAAGATTTTTTCGGATGCTCTATCTGCGCCCCTTTGAACTGTTTCGATTGCTTTTTTCTTGCATTTGTCTGGTTACTTTGACAGAATTTCCGATGGTCCTGCCATAATAATTGGTATTTTGGCTTCTGACGGATTCCTGACGCGTAGAAGATCCCGAGCGAACATCGCCGTGAGTTCCCTTCTCTGAAATTGTGCCCTGACGGGTCGCTTCTCTGGATGTTTCCAACTGCCTGTCAGAGCGTTGAGATTGTCCTCCTTGACGGACGTTTTCCTTTGATCCATCCTGACGGTTTGAGACAGTTGCTCTTGAACCACGTGAAGAAGGCTGAGCCGTAACTCTTTCACGGGTAGATTCTTCTCTTGTTGTCATTCGTTGCTGCTCGCGGTCATCTTTCGAATATTTAAACTGGCGGTTCTCTCTTATATTCTTGTCATCCCAACTGCGGGCTCTATTACGCTCATTTTCTTTCCAGTAAACAGCACTGCGGCTGTTTTCATTATACCCTCTTACGTAAGGTATGTTACAATGATCGTAATAATCCCGGTAATAATACCTCGGATAATGTGACACGTAATACTGATGATGCATCCATGGCCTGTACACATTAATATTAAGGACCACTGCAAAGCAATTATCCAGGTCATAGTCAGTATACATCATAGGCAACGTATGTGAATAGCACCATTGTCCGTTACTGAGATATATAAATTCATTGTTGGTTAGGTCATAATAGGTCTCAATATCCGGTATGTAATAATAATGCGCTCCATGATAATAGGGTGGTGCCCAATGAGGATTGGCAGCCTCGTATCCTGTTTCTGTAACAGGTACGCTGTAAGTCAATAAGGTACAGCCTGTCAATAATGATGCTGAAAGCATAATAACTGCTCCAGCTGCTACAATAAATGATTTTTTCATGAATAATCGGTTTTATACTGGTTGCAATTTACTGATTAGATTTCGCATTCTCAAAATAGTTTAATGCGAATTTGAAATACCTGTACTAGGAATAACAACCAATAATTTGCATTTGTTTAGTAGATGAATGTGAAAATTGTTAACTAACCAACACCCACGATTAACTAAAACAAAAAGGCCGCTTTTCACAAAGCGGCCTTTTTGTAGGTTTTCAATAGGTATTAGTTCTTAAGGTAAAAAAGATTGTATTAGGTTAACGGCAACAAAGATTCACCTTTTTTCACAACTTGCAAAAAAAAAAAACATATTATAAAACATGTTTTTGGACTTTTCTGGCATTTTTGGGTTAAAAAGTGAATTTTTTATCGGTTTTTGTCAAATGAGACGGTTAAATGTTAAAAATTTTCGTAAGAATTAGCCATACCATCGTAACAAAAAAAAGAATGAATGTTTACCTATTTTATATAAGGCCGAAACTATCTTTAAGAAGTTCTGGATTTTTGTTTGAATTATGGCTCAATTCTCAGTATTTTTGCATCTGAGACAAATATAAGGTGTTTTATTGTTACAATAAACGTATCATGAACGAAAAAATGAATCCTGAGGAGTGTGAAAAGAAATCGCTGAACTTTATCGAGCAATTTGTTCAGAACGATTTGAAGGAAGGGAAGAACAACGGACGCATCCAAACCCGTTTTCCTCCTGAACCTAATGGTTACCTGCATATTGGTCATGCCAAGGCTATTTGTCTGGATTTTGGCATTGCCAAAACCTATGGTGGCCAGTGCAACCTCCGGTTTGATGATACCAATCCTGTTAAAGAAGATGTCGAATATGTGGATTCCATCAAGGAAGACATCAATTGGCTGGGATTTCAATGGAATCACCTGTATTATGCTTCTGACTATTTTGACAAATTGTACGAATTTGCCATCGATCTGATCAAACGTGGGCTGGCCTATGTTGATGACCAGTCGGCTGAAGAAATTGCCCAGCAAAAGGGAACACCGACAACTTCTGGTACGGAAAGTCCTTTCCGCAACCGTTCTGTCGAAGAAAACCTGGATTTGTTCCAGCGGATGCAAGCCGGTGAATTTGAAGAAGGCAGCCGTGTATTGCGTGCCAAAATCGACATGGCAAACTCCAACATGCACTTCAGAGATCCACTCATGTACAGAATTCTGAAAATGAGCCATCACCGTACCGGAAACAAATGGAATGTCTATCCGCTATACGATTTCGCGCATGGTCAGAGCGACTACTTTGAAGGAGTGACGCATTCGCTGTGCACGCTTGAATTTGAAGTTCATCGTCCATTATATGACTATTTCATTGATCTGTTGAAAGGGGAAGACAACTATCGCCCGCGACAAATCGAATTTAACCGGTTGAACATAACATATATGGTCATGAGCAAGCGTAAGATGCTTCAACTTGTGAAACAAGGCTATGTGGCCGGTTGGGATGATCCCCGGATGCCAACTATCTGTGGTTTGCGTCGTCGTGGCTATACCCCTGAATCCATCCGTAACTTTATTGACTGCATCGGTTACACCAAGTTCGACGGTATCATTGATATCGGTTTGCTTGAACATAGCATTCGTGAACAGCTGAATAAAATCGATCCGCGAGTCAGTGCCGTGCTAAAACCAGTCAGGCTGATAGTGGATAACTATCCTGATGGTGACGTTGAATGGAACGAGACTGAAATCAACCCGGAAGACAAATCGATCGGTACCAGATCGGTTCCGTTCACCAAAGAGCTGTTTGTGGATAAGGATGACTTTATGGAAGAAGCTCCGGCTGATTATTACCGGTTGTCACCAGGCCGGGAAGTCCGGCTGAAGAATGCCTACATTGTTCGTTGCACCGGATGTGAAAAAGACACTGACGGACAGATCACATGCATTCATTGTGACTATCTTCCTGAAACAAAATTCGGTCAGACCAATGCCAAACACAAGGTAAAAGGGACCATCAATTATGTCTCCACCAGCCATTGCGTGACAGCAGAAGTGCGTCTTTATGACCGTCTTCTCAGCGTTGCCAATGCGGCAGATGAAAAAGACCGGGATTTTATCGATATGCTGAATCCGAATTCATTGACTGTTCTGAAAGATGTCAAAATTGAACCAATCGTGCAGGACGCAAAGCCACTTGACAGTTTTCAATTTATGCGGGTTGGCTATTTCAATGTCGATCCGGATTCAACTAAGGATCATTTGATTTTCAACCGGACCGTTTCACTGAAAGATGCCTTTAGCAATAAGCTTCAGGGCAAAAAGTAATCCGTTAACAGATTTATTCCGCTTATGCCGATCGAAGATAAGAATGCTGACATGGAAAGACTGATCGAACGTTACGAAAAGTCTTTATCTGAAGGGCATCCAGGTTATTATGACGTGGATGAGCTGGAAGATTTGTCTGAATATTACCTGACGCAAGGGAAACAAAAAGAATCCGGCGCTGTCATTGAGATGGGGTTGAAACTTCATCCGAACAATAGTACGCTGCTGCTTAAACGGGTAACCTTGTTTGTCGAAGTTGGTGATTATCAGCGTGCGCTACATATTCTGGAACGGCTTCCGGAAAAAGAGAATGCCGATGCTCTGTTACTGCGGGCTGAAATCTATTTTCATACCAACCGGAAACAGGAAGGCATCAGTATATTACGACAACTGATGCAAGAGGAGGTGTCCGACAAGCCCCAGCTTTGTCTGGACATTACGTCTTTGTTATCTGAAATGTCATGGTTTACCATTTCTATTGAGTTTCTGCTGGAAACGCTTAAAGATGATCCGGATAACCTGGAATTACTGGAAGAGCTAGCCTATTCTTACGAACAGGAAAAGCACTATGAAAAAGCGATCGATATCTATAACAAGATGCTGGATATCGATCCGTATAAATCGGAAACCTGGTTTAATTTAGGTCAAGCCTGGTTCAATCTGGAAAATTTTAGTGAAGCGGTAGAAGCTTTTGAATTTTCGTTAACCGTCAATCCGGACGACCTGATTGCCATGATGCAAAAAGCGCATGCACTCTTTCAGGGCTCCCGTTTTCTGGAAGCGGCAAAAGCCTATCAGGAATACATGGAAGCTGATGAAATAAGCGATTATGTGCTGGTATACGTGGCTGAATCCTATGAAAAAGCTGGCCTTTATGACGAAGCCATCAAGCATTATGCCGATTCCTTTCAGCGAAATCCACAAAATCAAGATGCTTGCACCGGCATAGCGATTTGCCTGATGGAAAAAAGAGAATTTCAGAAAAGTTTATCCTGGTTTGACAAATCTCTGAAAATCAACGAAGAGGATCCTGAATTATGGGTGTATGTCGCAGAACTGATGCTTCAGATGGACATGAAGCATGAGGCCATTACCAGCTACATGAGATCGTTGGCGCTCAAAAGCGACCAGCCGGATGTACTGGTTGCGTTGGGAAACATCTCGTTCGATAACGAAGACTATGAAAAAGCACTCGATTTATATTTAATGGCCAGTACAATGGATCCTGATGTGCCGGGATTGAACCTGTTCTTTGCCTTGACGTATGCAAAATTGGAAAAGAAAGAGCTGGCCGCTGAATATCTGAAAAAAGCAAAACTTAGTGATGAGAATGCGGAAAGGATTTACCATAGAATACTGTCACAGGAAGACGGTTCTTCCCAACCAGACGGTCCGGCATCGACCTTAACGGATCCTGAGCTATGAGACAATTCGGTTTATTGGGCTATCCCCTTGGCCATTCGTTCTCAAAAGGCTATTTTTCAGAGAAATTTGCCAAAGAAGGGCTTAATGATGCGTATGATAATTTTGCGATGCCTTCAATCGACTTGTTTCCTCAACTTATAGACAGCCATCCTGACTTGGCAGGATTGAATGTGACCATTCCATATAAAGAAGCGGTTATACCTTTTCTGAATGAGCTTGATGAGGAAGCGAAGGCCATTCATGCTGTCAATACCATTAAAATTTCCCGTTCAGAATCAGGGACGGTTCTACTCAAAGGCTATAATACCGATCTGATTGGTTTCAGGGAATCGATCAGACCGTTGATAAACCAGCTATTAATAAGATGCCGGCAAAAAGGAGATGAGACCATTCAGCTGAAAGCTTTGATTCTGGGAACAGGCGGCGCTTCAAAGGCTATATGTTATGGGCTTCGTCAATTGGACATTGATACCCTATACGTATCAAGAACGTCACGTCAGTGGTGCATCACTTATGATCAACTGACGGAAGCGACGTACTCTGATTACCGGATTATCGTCAATGCGACACCATTGGGCATGAATCCCAATATCAATACTTATCCTGAACTTGATTACCATCAAATTGGATCCGGCCATTTACTCTATGATGCCGTCTATAATCCTGAG
>JAUZOU010000609.1 GCA_030706285.1 Bacteroidota bacterium | reverse complement strand
GGCACGAATGGATGTGGCATTACCCACCTTGCTGCCCAACATCTCTGCTACGGTAGTCAGTTCTTTTGATTCTCTCCGGGTAATCAGTTGAGTATATTCATCTTTTTCCTTCGGATTCAATTTGTTCGATTCCAGGTGGTTATTTATGATCCTGATGCGTTGTCCATCGACTTTTATATCATATAAATAGGATGAATTGGACTGGCTCTCGTACTCGATGCGCCGGCATCTGAGTACCGGGTATTTTGACAGACAAACCACTGAATACCGGCCTTCCCAAGCCCCGCTCTTCATATATGGATAAGCCTTCAGCGCTTTTTTGACGTTGGGGTCGTTTGAATAATCTCTAATGAATTTCTCGCCGGTTTCCTGCATACAGACAACGTCTGCATCGGTCTCGCTAATGTATTTCACAACCGGATTCAGCCCGTCTTCGTACGGACCTTTTACAAAATCCATGTTCATCACATTGAATGTCAATACGGTCAATGTCTTTCCGGAAGTGTTTTCATCATGTATCAGATTGATGGGGAACCATGCTTTATACGAACCGATCGTCAATAAAAAGCCACATAAAGAAAACAACAGCCAAATCTTAAAACGCACCAGCCAATAGATAAAAAACACCACATTGGCCAATGCAAAAAATGGGAAAGCATATCCGAACAAGGCAAGCAACGTCATATGGTCAGGCCTTGCCAGATAGGCATACCCACTGACAATCAGCAAGAGCACGACAATCGCATTCGCCGTCAAAAGGACGGAGTGTAAAATGCGTGTGATTACCTGTGGAAAAGATTGACGTTTCACTACTGACTCAATTTTTAAGGTTTAAAAAGAGTGTTAAGCAGTTCACTCAAACATTGCCTGTTGTTACAACCCTTTTTTCATCCGGAAATGGCATCCTGGCCAGATCAGTTTGTTCGATCGCTGAAATCAAACAACTGCTTTTTTTCGTCCTGGCTCAAGCTATCATATCCGGATTGTTTTACTTTATCGAGAATGGCATCCAACTTGGCTGCCTCTCTTTTCTTTTTGTCCAAGTAGGATTTGTCAACATCAGCAGACCGAAAGGTTGTTTCCTTGGTTGACCGCTGATAGCTGACGTGCATTCTGGAACGTTTCGACGGCCGGTTGGCTGACCGCTTCGAGCACAACGAGATCAACGGATTCAGCCATGCCGCCAGATCTTTTCCTCTTCTCATGGACAACCCGGCGATAAGTCCCCAGACTGCACCTCCGAAATGTGCCAGTCCTACTCCGGCATTGGCTTCGTTGAAACCCAGCAAGTCAAGAACGATCATGACAAGAGCCAGATATTTGAGCTTCAGGTTTCCCAGCATGAAGAGAGACACCGGTTCATCCGGACTATAGACCGTCACAGCAATGCACAAGGCCATAACCGAAGCAGAAGCGCCAATCAGTGGGCTCTGGATCTGAAGCCCGCTAAAAAAAGGCAAGTATTCGTATCCGAATAAGAAAAACAGGGCTCCTGTAAGGCCACCCAACACATAATGGGCCCCCAGTTGCCGTTCGCTGTACCACCGTAGAGACATCTTGCCAAAAAAATACAGCCAAAGCATGTTCATGAAGAGGTGCATCAGATCATAGTGCACGAACATGTAGGTGAGTGCTGTCCATGGCCGTTGAAGGAAGGCATCAAGTCCAGCAGGCATTTGTATCCAATCCAGCAACTCCTTCCCCTTCAGTCCGGTCAGGCTAAGCAGAACAAACAACAGCCTGATCAGTAAAAAAAGGC
>JAUZOU010000608.1 GCA_030706285.1 Bacteroidota bacterium | reverse complement strand
TCCGTCGAACTGTTGTTAGTAATATTATTGCCGTAAGTATCAGAAAAAGAATACCCTTTCTTCAGGGCAAGAACAGAACCGTCTATCCTCAGATCGCCAAGCGTATCCAGCGTTGATGAATAATAATAGACTTGAGCATTCCAATTATCGATAGCCAACTGCGAAGCGGCAATCTTATAATCAAGAACAAGACTATCCAGCGTAAAATGTCTTTCGTATTGGTTTGAAGCAGGAATATACGTAATACATTCGTTCGAACCTAACGAAAAGCATTCATTCCAGTTGATCACAAACGATTGAGTAAACGCATTGTTTAACACCTTACGATAGGAACGGTAATTATCTGAAACCGTGTATTTTTTATCATACATCAGATCATGATATTCTGTGGCAGCCTGTTCATATTCGCCAAGCCAAAGATGCAAGTCTCCAAGCAAAAAGCGAATCGGATAAAAGCAGTCATTCATTTCTATTTCAGGGTATTCCTCATCTTTCCATGGTTCAAGATCAGCAATAAGGACAGGAGCAAGCTCCTCCATCGTATAAACCGGATATTGTTTCTGAGATTGTTTCACTGTCAAAATCGGTTCCGTATAATACGTACACTTTCCATAATTCAAGGCAACCTGCATATAGGTCCAGGCCCGAATACCTTTCGCAACCGCATAAATCTTTTTCATGACAGGTTTCCCATTTTTCTGAATAGTTGTGTCAACATGCTGAATAATGTAATTGCAGTTGTTTATGACGGCATAATAATCGCTCAGATTGTTGGTGTAGGGATTTGTCGAACTGTATTCTAATGAATTGAGTTCTTTCAGATATCTGGATGAATTGTCTGTGACATCCATCAGGTCACCTCGAAGCTCACCAACCAGCACATAGGTGTCAGCCAGTTTCTGCAGCTTGGAAAAGGCCCCGAATAATGAATACAAGCTATCATTTGTGGCCGTCATCGGGTATTGATCTTCAAAAACATACCTATCAGAATCCACATCAAGTACATTGTCACAACCGGTAAATGTCACAGCAGACAATACTAAAAAAACCAAGAACTTATTTAGCTGTTTCATATGATATATTATATTTTTAAAGATTGAGTTTGAAACCGACCTGGCAACTTTGGGTCAATGGCAGCAAGCCATTATCGATTCCTTGAAACAGCGCCGAATTTTCTGACGAACATTCAGGATCAATACCCAGATACTTGGTCAATGTAACTAAATTGCTGGCTGAGGCCCATACGTCAAAACTTTCAATGAAGGAACTCTTCAAAGGTATTTTATAAGATACCTTGACATTCTTGAGGCGCAGATAGGAGCCGTCTTCTATCCAACGGTCGGAGAAACGGGCGTTGCCCATCGGATCACCGTAAACAGCTTTAGGCTGATTGGTCACCTGGCCTTCTCCAGTCCAACGAGTAAGCATCGTTGACGTTTGGTTGCTTAACGTACTGCCTGATTCAAGTTGGCTTCTGCTGTAATTGTACACGTCATTTCCTATCGAATAAGCCAGTGCCGCACTCACTGTCAGTTTATTGATGGATAAACTGGTAGTAAACGATCCATAAAAATCAGGATTCGGATTGCCGATCACCTGCTTGTCTTTACTATCAATAATGCCATCGTTGTTAACATCTGCAAAATGGATGTCTCCGGCACCAAAAGCAGAATAAGTACCATCTTCATTCAATTGTTTCAAAGCTGAAGTCGCTCCGGAAGTTGCATCCGTATGAGCGGAAGCTGCTTCTTCAGATGTT
>JAUZOU010000607.1 GCA_030706285.1 Bacteroidota bacterium | reverse complement strand
TACTGAAGGTTACGGATAACAGACCATCCTTGCTGGCCATGGGCATTCTGCAATTGGGTAAATACGAAGACCAATACCTAAAACTTAGAAAAATCTTCGACCGGACCATCAGCCTTATCGATGAATTTTTGCCGGATGAATTGGCCATCGAAGCCCCATTTTTCGGCAAAAACGTCCAGTCCATGCTCAAGTTGGGGCGGGCGCAGGGAACAGCCATCGCTGCCGCTTTATCAAGAGACCTGCCTATAGCCGAATATGCGCCCCTGAAAATTAAAATGGCCATCACTGGTAACGGAGCGGCTTCCAAAGAGCAGGTCGCCGATATGCTCAAACGCATGCTGAAAATACCGGCTGAAAACATGTTGCCTCAATTGGATGCCACAGACGGACTGGCCGCCGCTTATTGCCATTATCTGCAGACAAACCGTCCAAAACTTGGCAACGCCTATACCAGCTGGAAAGATTTTATGGCAAAAAATCCGAACCGGATCAGATAGGCTTCCTTGTTTTCACTAATACCTTTTGTCCATCATGCAACGTGGTAGCAAACAGGTACACATCTCCACCTTCCTTCAGCCCTGTTTTTTTACGGATTTCAGCCACAGAAACCGGAAAATTCCTAACGGTCAGATTGGCTTTGGTCATACCTGCCAAATGGGTTTTGAGGTCTTTCGAGTGGAAGGGGAAACAGGATTCAACGTAAAAATGGCGGCCCGGAAAATCAGGTATCAGCTGATCCGACGTATACAAATGGCTGTTCGGATGCAGCTTCAGCACATCAAAAGAGTGAGTCAATACGGAAAAGGCGCCGCCTTTCAGGATAGACGCCATTGGCTCGTATAAATAAGCCATCGGCCTTTCTGCATAGCGGCAAACAGTCTGTTGCTCCTGACTCCTGGTAAAAGAAAACGATTGTCCGGCAGCAGTGGAACGAAGATTGATACAATCAATCACAGGTTCGGTCTTTTTAGCGAGTCCATCAGCAGAGGAGCTCTCAGAGGAGTCATTCCCTTTCATCAGGAAAAGCAATTCCTTACATTCTCCATCGACAGCAACAACATGCACCTCAACTGTTTCAGCCAGCTGTGCCAACCCCAAGGAAATATCCAGCATGGGAGACAATTTCACCAGGACAAAGGCTGCTTTACTCAGCAGCAGGGATTTGATCTGTGTCAGATCCGGCTCACAATCGGATAAGGCGACCACCTTGCTACCTTTGTTATCTCTTCTGGCCGGATCAAGAAAAATCAAGTCAAACGGTTCCTGTAACGTTGTCAGGACATCCGGACCGTTACCCGGATGAACAGAGACAGCCGTAAGCCCTAGTGCCTGAAAATTATGCAAAGCGAGTTCGCACAGTTCCTCCTGCCGTTCTACATACACCGCCTGATCACAGTGTCTGGCCATAAACGAAAAATCGATACCAAGTCCGCCGGTCAAATCAGCCATACGTCTGATAGGCCCCATTTCAGGGCGATTTACCAACGCAGCTTTATACATGGCTGTCAGTTCGGACGAACACTGTTCCAGTGATAAGGAGGCAGGAAAAAGAAGATCCGGGCAGTTGAACCAGGAGGGAACCTTTTGGGCCATTACCTGATACCCGTTCACTTGCCTGAGTATCTGCCGGGCATTGAAATGCGGGTATTTTCCCAACGTCAACGCCAACACGGAAACATCTTCCTGCAGATGCTCCTGAACAAAGGTCTTTTCGGCTTTGGATAATTCGCTGACTGACATAGTTGCAAAGGTACTGGTTCC
>JAUZOU010000606.1 GCA_030706285.1 Bacteroidota bacterium | reverse complement strand
TCATCTACAACGGTATTGCCATACACGACCTTTCGACTGAAGAAACGCAGTCTGAAATACCAGTCATCGGAAATCTGGGCAGACTGGTTTATCAGAAAGGACAGGACATTCTGATTGACATTGCTAAAATACTCAGAGACAGAGACATCCGTTGTTTGTTCCGCATAGGCGGAGAAGGGACCCTGATGAACGAACTGCAACAGAAAGTCCAGGCAAACGGCTTGACTCAGATGGTCGAATTTACAGGATTGGTAAACGATCCCGAAGCTTTCATGAAGGGCATCGACATCTTTGCTTTGACATCACGCTGGGAAGGGTTCGGCTACGTATTGGCCGAAGCCATGCTGGCCGGTAAACCATTGGTCGCCTTTAAAGTGAGCAGTAACGCCGAATTGGTTTTCCCCAACGAAAATGGTTTTCTGGTTGATTGGGATGACAAGGAAGCTTTTGCCGATGCCATTATCAGATTGATCCGGCAGCCGTCCTTACGAAAGAGAATGGGGGAAAACGGTTACAGCCTTGTATGTGACCGATTCGATTTCGAAAAAAACAAGAAGCTGGTGACAGCTTTTCTGACGCAAACAGTTAAGGAAAAATGATGAAGATCGGATTTGATGCCAAGCGTTTTTTCTATAACAGCCGTGGTTTAGGGAACTACAGCCGTGACACCATACGCATCCTGTCTACTCTTCAACCAACTAATGAGTATTTTCTGTTCACGCCAAAAACGGCAAACGCACTTCCCGTCACGATCGGCCCGAATTGCCGGATTGTCAAGCCTGGCAACCGGCTATCGCGCATCAGTCCAACCCTTTGGCGAACTTACAGGGAATGTGCAGACATCAATCGCTTGCAACTGGATATCTTTCACGGTTTAAGCCACGAACTGCCCGTAGGCATCGAAAAAACCAAAGCCAGGACAGTCGTCACGATGCATGATGTTATCTTCCTGAAATCTCCGCAACTGTACAGCTTGATTGACAGAAATCTATATAAAAGCAAATATCTGAGAAGCAGCCGTGTAGCCGACAAAATCATAGCCATTAGCGAGCAGACGAAAACAGACCTGATCGAACTTGCCCATGTAGACGAAAAGAAAATTGAAGTTGTCTATCAAGGTTGTAACCCGATTTTTTGCCAAACAGCTGATAACGAAACCAAGCGCCTTGTTAAAGAGAAATACGGACTTCCGGATGCATTCCTCCTGAACGTAGGTACGGTAGAAACAAGGAAAAACCAGGCGTTGATCATAAAAGCGCTTGCCTGTGAAAAACTGAACATACCTTTGGTCATTGTTGGGACGCAAACGGATTATATTCATGAGCTGAAAGCCCTGATAAAAAAGGAACAATTGGATACTTCTGTCCATTTTCTGGCTAATGTGCCGACCCTTGATCTTCCTGCCATTTATCAGTTGTCAACCTTATTCATTTATCCTTCTCAACTTGAAGGATTTGGAATTCCCATCCTGGAAGCCTTGAATTCACGCATCCCGGTCATTACCTCCAAAGGTAGCTGCTTTGCTGAAACGGGAGGTCCAGCAACACGTTATGTCGATCCGACCAACGCCGAAGAATTGGCTGACGTGTTGAAAGAGCTGCTCGGCAACCAGGAAAAGCGCAACAACATGATTAAAAGAGGACTGATCCATGCGCAACAATTTTCAGACGAAGCCATTTCAAAAGCACTGTTCTCTGTTTATCAATCTCTTTTATAAATCAGTCCATAGTGAAACAGCCTGTTAGCCTCATCATTTCGTTT
>JAUZOU010000605.1 GCA_030706285.1 Bacteroidota bacterium | reverse complement strand
TAGTCCATGCCGGACGGTTGAATGCGAGTGCGCAGATGAGCCTTGTCCGAACGCATTTGGGCTCCCCATGCATGACCTGAGCCACGGGAATTGTCCACCAAAATTCTGGCACTGATGTCCTTGGCATCGGCCTGATTGAATCCCATTTTGATCAGGATGTCCGGCATGTTCTTTTCAAACGCTTGAGTGTTTGGATAAAGGGTCTGTGTCTGCCGGGTCAGTCTATCTTCCGGTATGGTGCTTCTGGTCTTGAATCCGTCATACCACAGGTCAAACGGTTGCAGATTACGTCCCAACCGCTTTTTAATCACGGCAGCTACCTTGGCTACTTCAGGCGAAGCGATCAACAACGTGAACATGGATTCAATGTTGTCTGCAGATACTTCCATATCTCTGTCGAAAGCCCTTTTCAATGCCGTCGGATAGCATTTGCTGAACGGATCGGTTTCTTTCATCGCTTTGTAGGTCTCGAACAGACGTTTGTAGCGGGTGTCCGGCTCTGGTTTGACTGCCAGTTCTTTGGTTCCGTCAAATACTTTGTTGGAGTATGGTTTCCAGGTCAGTTTACCGTTGTTGATCACCTGTTCCGGAATGCTTTGGTCAATGATCCGTTTCATAACCTCGTAGATCAGTTGCTGTTTCTCAAGGCCCTCTTTTTTATCCGCGTAGTCAGCTTTCAGTTCATCCCGAAGGCCCCAATGGGCTATCAGCGACAGGCTATCGGCAAATAGTTTGCGCCCGTCCTCGCTGCGCAAGTTATCCATCCGGATATTGTAGTTGGAAATGTAGTTTTCGGT
The DNA here is from genome assembly GCA_030706285.1 of Bacteroidota bacterium. Classification (GTDB taxonomy): domain Bacteria; phylum Bacteroidota; class Bacteroidia; order Bacteroidales; family UBA1402; genus UBA8389. The sequence goes on along the minus strand of JAUZOU010000605.1, from coordinate 964 downwards.
TGTGGCCAGTTCCGTTGAAACGTGTTGGCTTAATTCGGCCGGTACTCGTGAGGTGAACAGATCACCCATACGAGCATAGGCCCATTCCTGACGGTTCCAGCGATTACCGAGCGTATTTTTCTCCTGTAAGGTGTAAAACGGAAAGTTTAGCAAGACCGAAAAAGCGATTTTTGAATCGAACATATCATCGGCAAAATGAGCGTAAGGGTCAAGTGCGCCGAACGCTTCGTCGATGCTCGTGTAAGATGGTCCGGCTAGTTGCACCGGCTCTTTCAGTTCCATGCTGATGCGGTTGTAATGCCCGTTGATGATTTCCAGATTTTTCTGGACCGTATTGAACAACGTGGCTTTTTCTTCTGGCGTTGCCATAAAATGGTTGATACAAAAAGTCTGAAACGCTTTTTCCGTCCCGTCTGCTGATTTCCAGAAGCTGGCAGCGTTCCGGATACCTCTTTTCAGGAGAGATGTGTCCGCCTGAGGCGATTTGGCCAGTATTGAGTCAATTGTGGCCAGAATGGTTTTTTCCTTGATGGAACTCATGGTTTCGTGTTGTTTGGTGGTGCAACAGGCCATAAACAAGGACGCTGCCGTGATGCACATCAGTAATTTTTTCATATCGGCTTGAATTGGGGGTTGTCAGGAAGGGTAAGAAAGTCCGTCGTTACTCAGCGTCTCCGGATTTTTTTGTGAAAATACATAATATTTGGTTATATGCACATCATTTCAGTCAAAATAGTCTTTGAATTTCTTCTGGAGTGCTCTGATTATCACCAGCTGAGCTTCTTTAAAACTGTACAAACAGGTAGCAATCCTTATTCTGAGCTATTCCAGTGCCATTTTTTTTCTTTGACAGTTTTTCAAAAAAAGTTTTAGTAATAACGGACGTGAGATCAGCCAGTTGAGAAGTAATGGGCAAAAAAGGGTGAAAAATACTTGAAGAAATATTTGGAGGGGAAGGAAAAAG
>JAUZOU010000604.1 GCA_030706285.1 Bacteroidota bacterium | reverse complement strand
TTGTTTGGATGAAATTGGTTAACAACGGAGACCTGGGTTTGTTTTGTTTGGCTGTTTTCAAGGCAGCAAGAGCTTGTGTAATCTGTGCCCGGCCTTTATCAGCATTTTCATACATGTCATCCAACGCTAATCGATGGTAGGTATATGACAAATTCCTGAGGACGGTCTGATTGTCGTCGGATAAAGCATTGGCCCATCCCCAGTGGTTCTTGTCTTGCTGGGCTTTCCATAATTCTCCCAAACTACCTTGTGACAGACCGACGACTTCCTGTGCTTTCTGAAAGAAAGGAGTCCCTCCCAGTTTCGAAAAACTGTCAAAATCAAGTCCCAGAATGATATATGACCAGAATGCCAGCGTTGCAGTCAAATTATTGTCAATGTTGGTTTCATTGAAAGTTAGTACCTGGTTTTCCTGATAATCAAACGTAATTTCTTCCTGGATGTTTAATAAGGAGGTGGTGAGTGTGGTCCCATATACTGGTCTGGACGATTGGATCTGCAGATCACAGGTATGTGACGTGCCTTCTGTCTTTTTAAAAATAAACATCAGGGAACAGTCTATTTTTTCAACATTGGACAATTGCAGGCTTGACCATTGCTGGGTGTTCATAAAGGTTTCAACGGTTGTTTTAAAATTGTCGTAGACCGATTTGTCTGTACCTGAAATCTGCTGTGTATTAATCTGGACACGACATTTTAGCTCCTGCGCAGGCAACAGGAATGTCATGGTAAGCCATATGCCAATTGTCAGCAGGATGCGTTTCCAGGATGAAATGGAAATTCCACTACTGCTCCTATCAATTGACAGGATGCAATCACGTTGATCAACAAACATTTCTGATGATTCTTCGTCCATTGGAAGCGGCTGATTTTATAGTTACTTATCCTGTAATCGTATGATCCGGATATTACAAATATAACTAAGTAAATGTAATTTTTAAATTAAATAATCATTTATTGTGTCAAGAATATCTTCAGCTACCTCTTGCTTTGATTTTAAAGGAAAATCAAACTGATAGCCGTCTTTATTCAGAATACGAATTTTATTCGTATCATAGCGAAATCCAGCTCCCTTGTCTTTTAACGAGTTTAAAACGATGAAATCAAGGTTTTTCCGTTCAAGTTTTCCTTGAGCATTCTTAAGTTCATCGTCTGTTTCCAGTGCAAAGCCTACCAGCACTTGATCTGCTCTTTTGGAGTTTCCCAAAGTCGCAGCAATGTCTTTGGTCGGTTTTAAAAGGAGTGTCAGGTCATCTTCTCCACGCTTGGTTTTGGTATCTGAGGTCGTCTGGGGACTGAAATCGGCGACAGCAGCACATAAGATACCAATATCTGTCTGTGGAAACAGACGGACACAAACATCATACATCTGCTGGGCTGATTCAACATCAATCCGTTCGATGTTGGGATGTTGCGTGGTGAGGCTGACAGGACCTGTAATCAGGTGGACCGTCGCTCCTCTTTTGGCTGCAGCTTCTGCTAAGGCGAAACCCATTTTTCCGGACGAATAATTCCCGATGAAACGCACCGGATCGATTTTTTCATAGGTTGGGCCAGCAGTGATAAGCACTTTTTTTCCGCTCCATGGCGCCTGTCCCGAAAGAGTTTCCGACACTTCATCGAAAATTATCATGGGGTCTTCCATCCGGCCTTTTCCAGTGACACCGCAGGCTAGTTCTCCTTCTGCCGGGCCGATACATGTTACTCCTCTGGACAGCAACACGTTTAAATTGTTTTGTACAGCAGGATGTGCGTACATCC
>JAUZOU010000603.1 GCA_030706285.1 Bacteroidota bacterium | reverse complement strand
ATCCTGAACGGTTTTAAGGAAATTTCTTGAAATAATCAGATTGGTTCCATTTTCATAAGGAGGAAACAACAGGCATATTTTGTTGCTGTCAATCATAGCTAGATAGTTGATGTTGATGATTTGTTGCTGATTGATCTGGACGAAATTATCCGAGTAGGAGAGGATGGCATCAGCTGTCGTGTTGCGTTTCAGGTGCATTTGCTTTTGACCGTTCAGAAAAACATACCAGTATTTCAAATCCTTCATATATTCAAAATACACGATGTCTTCCATCCGAAGTGCCTGTAAACCTGTCAGCGTAGCAATCATGAACGGACGGTTTTTAGGTGCCTGGCCAGGTATCGTATCAATGGAAGAAGCGGCTTTGTTTTTTGAGCCGGTAGTCATTAAAAATCGGTCCATAACTGATTGCAATTCTCTTTTTGAGAAGGGCTTCAGTAAATAATCAAAAGCGGATTCTCTGAGGGCCTCCAGTAAGTATTTTTCATACGCTGTGTAAAAAACCACTTGCATCGGCCAGGTTATTTTTTCCTTGATGACCCGGTATAATTCCAATCCGGTCATTGTTGGCATTTCAACATCAAGGAAAAGCAAATCCGGCTTTTTCTCAAGGATCAGTTTGATTCCTGAAGCAGGACTGCTTTCAGTCCCAATGATGCTGCATTCCTTAAATTTTAAAAGTGAAGCCTTTAAAACCGAAATACAGTTGACATCATCGTCAATAATGACTATTGTATGGATGTAACTCATGCTTTTAGTGCTCTATGGTGTTTCCAGCAGTATTACATCTGGCAAAGGTACGATTTTTTCGGATAGTTTCAGCAGGCTTTCGTCTATTATTGGACGTTACCGAGTGGCTTTTGTCAAAAGTTTCCTGTATCTTTATCGCGTCAGATTCCACTGAAAAATTCTTGTATGATTATACATGCAATTAACCGACTTAAGCTAGTTACAAGGATGAAAACGAGAACTTTTATGTTACTTATCACATTGATTTTCATGCTCCTGCTCTACTCCTGCAAATCTACCTGCGGATGTTAAGTCCGGTGATGAAAAAAACGGCTAAAATATGATTTTTTTTGTAAGGGATTTTGTAAATTTGCCGCCAATTTAAGTTCCATAACATAAATAAGCAAAAACAATGATTAAGGTAGGTATTAACGGCTTCGGCCGTATTGGCCGCTTGGTTTTCCGCGCCGCTCAGGAAAGAAACGACATTCAGGTCGTTGCAGTGAATGACCCCTTCATGGATGTAGACTACATGGTTTACATGCTGAAGTATGATACCGTTCATGGAAAATTCCAGGGTACTGCCGAAGCTAAAGATGGCAATCTGGTCATCAATGGTAAAGAAGTAAAATTCTATTGTGAAAAAGATCCTGCTGACATCCCTTGGGGCGCTGCCGGTGCTGATTATGTAGTTGAATCTACTGGTGTTTTCACGACAACTGAAAAAGCTTCCGCTCACTTCAAAGGCGGTGCCAAGAAAGTTGTTATTTCTGCTCCTTCTGCAGACGCGCCTATGTTCGTTTGCGGTGTAAATCTTGATAAATATACAAAAGACATGAACGTTGTTTCCAACGCTTCTTGTACTACCAACTGTCTTGCTCCGCTTGCAAAAGTTGTCAACGACAAATTTGGTATCATCGAAGGCTTGATGACCACTGTTCACGCTGCTACCAACACTCAGAAAACGGTTGATGCTCCTTCCAAGAAAGATTGGAGAGGCGGCCGTTCCATCCTGAACAACATCATTCCTTCT
>JAUZOU010000602.1 GCA_030706285.1 Bacteroidota bacterium | reverse complement strand
TCCCAGCCTCTTGGCAACGTCGTACCATGGAAATTGACGGTCAAACCATAGTCATTGGCATCAGTCAGGATGTCCTGATAGTAACGCATGAAAAATTGCTTGTCACCTCCGAAGAAGTCCACCTTGATACCCTTAATACCAATGCGCTGCATCCATTTCATTTCATCGCGGCGAGAGTCCGGTTTGTTCATGATATTTTTTGGCGTCTGAGGTGCATCATTCCAGTTTCCATTGGAATTGTACCACAACAACAGTCCGACATTTCTGGTCTTGGCATAAGCAGCCAGTTTTTCAATACCCTCCCTGCCTATCTGGACATCCCAGGGCGCATCGATGAGACAATACTTGAAATCAAGCTGATTGGCCATATCGATAAACTTCCGGGATACGTCATACGTCACACTGTCATCCTTCAGTACCAGCCAGCTCCAGCTAGCTTTGCCCGGTACGACATCAAACTTAGCCTTATACAAGGGCTTTACCAGATCGGTGGGCATCGTCGATTCGGCAATCCGGCAAGGATTATCACCGATGATCATCATCCTCCAAGGCGTTGAAGCAGGCATAGACATCGTCGGATACGGGCTTTGTGAGTACAGTCCGTCTTCGGTGCCCGGCATTTCAAGTTGGTAAAGTCCGCCATGAGAGTCTTCAGCCAAGTGAGACGCACAATAGCCTCCATCGACACCTGTTTCGCTCAACATCACCCAGCCCGTTCCAGGCACTTCAAATAACGCCGGAAACGTCCAGCCACACCCAATAGAAGAAGGCGTTCCCACCGGAACATCGTACACATAATGTTCCTCATAACTGGGATTGGTCCTGGCCCAACCAGATTTAGGCCTGGACAACGGCGTCAGATAGCCTTTTGCGTTGGAGGGCAGTTTAAAGCTACTGTATTCACGAAAAACAGTACAGTCGCCTTTACCAAATAATTTATATCTGTATGCGACCCCATCGTTAGATACCCTGAAAATCAGATCCATTTCCTTAGACTGGTAATTAATGAGCGGGATCGTTATTTCTGAGTATTTCACCTTGATCGGGCTTTTTTTGCCCACTGTCAATGAGTAGTTTTCCCTGCCGGTACGGCTTTTGATGTTCGATCTCAGCTTTAAGCCAGTATAGAAAGAACCGTCGGAGGTCTCGATACCCAGCGGAGATTCATCCACGACCAACCGCTTTTTGCGGTACACTTTGTAACAGGTTTGCTCGTTGGTTTGATACACGTTGAGCACGACTGAATGATCCGGGCTTTTATAGACACCATAAAACGGGACCTGTGCTTTGGATAAAGACAATGTCCCAACGAACAGGATAAGCCAGGCAAAACAATAGCGGTTCATATTAATAATTGGTTTTACGAACAATAATCGGGCTAAATACATGGATCGTTTGAGCTCCATTTTATTCATACAAACATACGAAAAAACATAAAGTTCATCGGCCTCCCAAAGGGGATGTCAACTATTTTTTGTTACTTTGCAAAGCTGAAATACTTCAAAATAATCTATAAATCGTATGAATACTAAAAAATTTCTATTGAATGAGAATGATATACCGACGCACTGGTATAACATTTGCGCAGATATGAAAAACAAGCCTTTGTTGCCATTAAATCCTGCAACAAAAAAAGAGCTGAAGCCAGAAGACTTGTATCCGATTTTCGCAGAAGAACTTTGCAAACAAGAACTGAATTATACAGACCGCCTCATAGAAATACCCGAAGAAATACGGGACATTTACCGCAACTATCGCCCTACCCC
>JAUZOU010000601.1 GCA_030706285.1 Bacteroidota bacterium | reverse complement strand
GAGTCCCAGTTGCTGGAACTTAAAGTCTCCATCCAATCACGGACCCGCGAAGACATCAACCAGCAGCAACGGGAATATTTCCTGCAACAGCAAATTAAGACCATTCAGGACGAACTCGGCGGCAGCATGCAAGAACAGGATGTCCAGGAAATGCGTGACAAAGCGGCCAAGAAGAAATGGGGCAAGGAAGCTGCTGAGATTTTCGAAAAGGAGCTCAGTAAACTGGAACGGACCAGTCCTCATTCTCCTGAGTATTCCACACAGGTCAACTACCTGACTGTTTTGCTAGACCTTCCCTGGAACGAATATTCGAAGGACAATTTCAACCTGAAACGGGCTCGCCGGATTCTGGACAGAGATCACTACGGATTGGAAAAAATCAAGGAACGTATTCTGGAACACATAGCCGTACTCAAACTCAAAGGCGACATGAAATCGCCCATCATCTGTCTGTACGGCCCTCCGGGAGTCGGTAAAACATCTTTGGGAAAATCAATTGCCGAAGCACTCGGACGAAAATATATCCGGGTTTCACTCGGAGGGTTGCATGACGAAGCGGAAATTCGTGGGCATCGTCGTACCTACATCGGTGCGATGCCTGGACGTATCATCCAAAACCTGGTCAAAGCCGGTACAGCCAATCCGGTGTTTATTCTGGATGAAATCGACAAGATTGGCAACGATTTCCGTGGGGATCCTTCTTCTGCCTTGCTGGAAGTGCTTGATCCTGAACAAAACAGCACTTTCCACGATAACTTCGTCGACATTGATTTCGATTTGTCCAAGGTGTTGTTCATCGCGACAGCAAACAATCTGAGCACCATTTCTGCTCCACTGCTCGACCGTATGGAAGTGATTGACATTTCCGGTTACCTGACTGAAGAAAAAATCGAGATTGCCCACCGGCACCTGGTACCGAAAGAAGCGGTCAACCACGGTATTCCTGAAAAGCATATCCAACTCAACAAGACAGCCATCCGGAACATCATTGAGAGTTATACCAGGGAATCCGGTGTCCGTGAACTGGAGAAGAAGATTTCCAAGATCATGCGAAAAGTAGCCAGCAAAATTGCAGATGACGAAACGTATACGGAAACCATCACACCAGAAAAGCTGGAAGACTATCTTGGAATGGCACCTTTTACTCAGGAAATGTATGAAGGGAACGATTACGCCGGACTTGTTACCGGACTGGCGTGGACGGCTGCCGGCGGAACCATTCTCTACATTGAATCCAGCCTCAGTAAAGGCAAGGCCAACAAGCTGACGTTGACTGGTAACCTGGGTGATGTTATGAAAGAATCGGCCGTCATCGCTCTGGAATACATCAAGTCTCATGCGGCCAGCATCGGCATCAAGGATGAGGTCTTCGACAACTGGAACGTTCACATCCACGTTCCGGAAGGTGCAATACCAAAGGACGGGCCTTCAGCCGGCATCACCATGGTCACATCACTGGCGTCTTCCTTCACCCAACGAAAAGTCAGAAAAAACCTGGCAATGACCGGTGAAATTACGCTTCGCGGCAGGGTACTGCCTGTCGGTGGTGTCAAGGAAAAGATTCTGGCGGCCAAACGTTCAGGCATCAAGGATATCATCCTGTCCAAAGATAATGAACGGGACATTCGCGACATCAAGGAATCTTACCTGAAAGGACTTACCTTCCACTACGTAAAGGATATTTCAGAAGTTCTCGCGTTTGCCTTGATAGAAGAGAAAGTAGACCATCCGGTCAACCTGGAAGTATGACAAAAGGTATTGGTAAAAATAATTGG
>JAUZOU010000600.1 GCA_030706285.1 Bacteroidota bacterium | reverse complement strand
CGGAAAAGGCAAGCGTACACGTTTTGGTTTTGGTACTGGCTGTTGAAGTCACTTCCCACGACCAGAAAAGAGAATCTGCCACAACCGTTTGGGCGTTCAGCTTTCCTGAAAAACAACAGACTGTCTGAAACATCAGACAGCCCATTAAAAACTGCAACCATTTTTTCATAACAATGAATGAATTAAAAAGTTTAACATGAGTATCAAAGGCAAGACAGGTTGCACAATCAATCCTACATGTTGATTATTATCACTTCATCATTCACTCATTTCGATTATCCTGTGCAAATCAGTCATTAAACCTGTTTTGCAAATATAACCTTTTTATTAATATTATGTTGCTTTATGTAAATTTTATTTTATGTTTTTGCTGCTTCTATAAACACCTCTTTATATCCATATGCCTCCGAATTGGTTGAAATAGGCAATGCAGGCGACCGTCAGGAATCCTATTCCAAGCAGCCACAAGACAACACTAACCCATGTCAGCCAGGTCGGAGCAGGTTTCATATTCAAAGTCCTGCCGAACAGCAGGTAAAAAACAGCGATAAATGGAATGCCGATCGTCAGTATGATGCCTAAAATAATCATCGTGGCAGAAGATGGATTCAGCAGCCAGTTATGCATCGGCAAAACTTGATTCGTCCAATCACTCATAACGGTGACATTTCCACACCACATCGCGATCAAAGCCACAATCAACGCAAGCAAAACTGTAAAGCCAACCAGTCCGATAACTCCGGCAATGAAGCCAAAGATGATTTTAAAGAACGTTACGAAAAATTGACCGATGCCATACCCGATGCTGCGTGCTTGCTGGTCAATATGAGCATTGTTGACATAATTGCCAACCCTGTCCTTTGCTTTTCCGTATTCTTCTCTCACTTTCTTTTCGATATTCTCGACTGTCACGTCTTCTCCCTGCATGTCAAGGCGTTGCGCAGCTGTTTTGGCTTCCGGGATAATGATCCAGCATAATAAATATAACAGGATTCCAGATCCGCCAAACCAAGTAAGTAACACAAACACCAATCTCGGCAAGACCGCTCCGACATTCAAATAATAACCCATTCCCGAACAAACGCCGGCAAGAATGGCATTCTGCGGGTCACGATAAAGTTTTCTAAGCCTTCTGTCATTCGGCCTTTCAGCAAAAGAAGCGTTCCCCATACCCGATGTGCCGGCTTCTTCAGACTCATATTGTTCCGGACGTCCAAGAATATCAACGACTCTTTCAACATCCGGTTTTGTTACAACTTCACGGTTCCCGTGCATCCACTCAGTGAACAACTCACTCATACGCTGTTCAATATCTTTCAGCACCTCTTCCGAAGAAGCCTCATCACCAAGGTGGTGCCTGACATCCTGTAAATAGTCTGTCAGTAATGCATAGGCGTCTTCATCGATGTGATAAACCATCCCGCCTAAATTGACACTTAACGTCTTTTTCATCAGTTATTGTTATTTGTAGTTTATTCCGACAATAGCCATAAGAGAATGGTCAACAGACTTGTTCTTGAATCGTTGTCTCATTCGTCTGATTGACTTTATTCTGATAAATGATTAATGGCACCGGAAAGTTCATTCCACGCAGCCTGAAGTTCAACCAGTATCTCATTTCCCAAATCCGTCAGGGAAAAATACTTTCTGGGAGGGCCTTGTGTGGATTCCACCCATTCATAAGCTAACAATCCGTCGTTTTTCAAACGGGTCAACAATGGATAAAGCGTTCCTTCCACAACAATCAGATGGGCGGCTTTCAATCCGTCTATTATTTCGGAT
>JAUZOU010000060.1 GCA_030706285.1 Bacteroidota bacterium | reverse complement strand
ATTCAGCCTGTCCGACGTGTGGTTGCTGTTCTGGTATGTTTACAGCCAACTCCATGAATTGCCTGAATGAGGCCATCGGTTTGGCTTTACCGGGAAATGGAACTGTCGTTGCTACTCATGAAAACAGGTTGCAGCTTTTTAAACAAGCCGCAAAACTGATTGTGGAAAATGCCTGGAAGTATTACCGGGATGGTGATGAACGTGTACTGCCGCTGAATATAGCCACACGTGATGCCTTCATGAATGCCATGTCGCTGGATATTGCCATGGGTGGTTCCACCAATACTGTACTGCATTTGCTGGCTGTTGCTTATGAAGCTGGTGTGCCGTTTTCCATGGACGATATAGACCGGTTATCGCGTCACATTCCTTGTTTATGCAAGGTTGCACCGAATACGCAAACATACCATGTTCAGGATGTCAACCGGGCAGGTGGTATTCTGGCCATTATGGGTGAACTGGCCAAAAAAGGATTGATTAAGACGGATGTTCGACGCGTGGATGGCCTGACACTCGGTGAAGCTATTCAACGTTATGATTGTTCCAGTCCTAAGGTTGACGAAGCTGTTGTTAAACTGTATAAATCAGCACCGGCCAATCGGTTTAACCTTGTTATGGGGTCTCAGCAGACGTATTATCCGTCGTTGGATATCGACAGAGCTTCCGGTTGCATCCGGGATGTTGAACATGCTTATACCAAAGATGGGGGAATAGCCATACTGAAAGGCAATATAGCCCTTGATGGCTGTGTTGTCAAAACGGCAGGCGTTGATGAAACACTTTGGCATTTTAAGGGAACAGCTAAAGTGTTTGATTCACAGGAAGCTGCCAGTGAAGGCATTTTGAGCGGTCATGTGGTTGCCGGAGATGTGGTCGTCATTACCCATGAGGGCCCGAAAGGTGGCCCTGGTATGCAGGAAATGTTATATCCGACCTCTTATCTGAAATCCCGTCATCTTGGAAAAGCCTGTGCCTTAATTACGGATGGCCGCTTTTCAGGCGGAACATCCGGACTGTCTATCGGACATGTTTCTCCGGAAGCTGCTGCCGGAGGCGCCATCGGTTTACTGAAGGACGGAGACGTCATTGACATAAACATATCAGAGCGAAGCATTCAGGTGCTCCTTAGTGATGAGGAACTTGAACGTCGTCGCCAGATCGAACTGAAACGTGGCGATAAGGCCTTTACGGCTCCGCTACGTAACCGTTTTGTTCCAAAATCATTGAAAGCATATGCCTCGATGGTCAGCTCGGCTGATAAAGGGGCTGTTCGTTTAATTGACTGAAATTTCATGGCAGATACTAGAATTAAGGGAGCCGAAGCGCTGATGCGCTCACTCATCGAAGAAAAAGTGGACACCATTTTCGGCTATCCCGGGGGATCGATCATAACGGTATTTGACGCGATGTATTCCTTCAGGGACGCCATCACTCAGATCTTGACCCGTCATGAACAGGGGGCCATCCATGCGGCCCAGGGTTTTGCCCGTGTCACCGGAGAACCGGGCGTCGTTATCGTTACGTCTGGTCCGGGGGCGACCAACGTTGTCACCGGTCTGGCCGATGCGATGCTTGACAGTACCCCTCTTGTCGTTATTTCCGGACAGGTAAGCAGCCCGTTGCTGGGCTCGGATGCCTTTCAGGAAACCGACGTGGTGGGCATCACGTTGCCGGTTACCAAATGGTGTTACCAGGTCAGGAAAGCGGCTGATATTCCATGGGCTGTGGCTCGCGCTTTCTACATTGCCCGTGAAGGCCGTCCTGGCCCGGTTATGCTGGATATCACAAAAGATGCGCAGAACGAGTTGATGGAGTTTTCTTATCAGAAATGCACGTTTATCCGTAGTTATGATCCCTATCCGGAGATCAAGCCTTCAACCATCGAAATGGCTGCCGAACTCATCAACCAGGCAGAACGCCCGTTTGCGCTGGTGGGGCAAGGTGTCATTCTGGGTGAAGCCGAAGATGAGGTGGTGGAATTCCTGACGAAGGCCGATATCCCGGCAGGCACGACGTTGCTTGGCCTTCCGGCCCTTTCCAAGTCGTTCCGGTTAAATAAAGGCATGCTTGGCATGCATGGAAATATCGGACCGAACCGCAAAACAGCTGAATGTGATGTGCTCATTGCCATTGGCATGCGATTTGACGATCGCGTAACAGGCGACCTGAAGACGTACGCCAAACAGGCAAAAGTCATTCATTTTGATATTGATTCGTCAGAGATCGGGAAAAATGTCAACGTGGATGTGCCCATTCTGGCTGATGTCAAAACCAGTATTCCGGCCGTAACCGCCTTATTGAAGCCGGCCAAACATACCGAATGGGTTGACAGTTTCGCTGTTCACGAACAAGAAGAAATGGAACGTGTCATCCTTCCTGAAATCAAGCCGGTTTCCGGACCCATTACCATGGGAGAGGCCATTCATAAAGTATCGGAAGCTTCGGCCAGAAATGCCGTGCTGGTAACCGATGTCGGTCAGAACCAGATGATGGCTTGCCGCTATTTCAAGTTTGAAAGTAAACGCAGCCTGGTAACCTCCGGCGGACTCGGCACTATGGGTTTCGGATTACCGGCGGCCATAGGGGCGGCCTTTGGTGCTCCGGAAAGGCAGATCTGCCTGTTTACCGGTGATGGAGGTATCCAGATGACGATTCAGGAATTGGGCACCATTATGGAATATTCGGTTCCGGTTAAAATTGTTATTCTCAACAATAAGTTTCTTGGTATGGTCAGACAATGGCAGGAACTGTTCTACAGGGAACGCTACTCATGCACGCCGATGAAAAATCCGGATTTCCCCAAACTGGCTGCTGCTTACGGTATTCCGGGCAGAAAAGTGACGGAACATGAAGCATTGGATGGGGCCATCCGGGAAATGTTTGAGACAGAGGGCCCATACCTGCTTGAGGTCGAAGTCGAGGAAAACGGTATGGTTTATCCGATGATTCCGGCCGGAACAAATGTTGACAACATTATTTTAGGAGACTGAGCACATGGAAACAACGTTATATACAGTGACGGTTTATACCGAGAACATGGTCGGTCTGCTTAATCAGATCGCCATTATTTTCACTAAAAGACACATCAATATTGAAAGTCTGACAGTTTCCAAGTCGTCATTGCCTGGAATACACAAGTTTACTATCACGGTTGAGGCCGACAAGGATCAGATTGTAAAGGTAGTCCGGCAAATTGAAAAGCGCATCGATGTGCTGAAAGCTTATGTTTACACGGACGAAGATGTAATTTTTCAGGAAGTGGCATTGTATAAGATTCCGACAGATTCATTGCTGGACAATCCGGAAATTGAAATGCTGATGCGTAATTCCAATGCCAGGATTATTGAAGTAAACAGGACCTATGCTGTGATTGAACTCTCCGGAAATACGGATGACACGCAGCGTTTGTTTGATGAATTGAATAAATACAAAGTCTCTCAATTCGTTCGCTCTGGTAGAGTCGCTATCACTCGTTCCACTCAGGAACGGCTGAGCGACTACCTGATTGAGATCGAGAAGAAAAGAACTGATAAATTGAAAAATGCCCAAAATAGCTGAATACGAATACAGGGTACAGCCATTGGATGTTGATTTTAATGAGTCCATCCGGCTGACACAGATGATCGGTTACTTATTGCATGCGGCAGGCAGGAATGCCGATGCGAATGGTTTTGGCGTCCAGCAGCTTCAACGTCAGGGAACGACCTGGGTGGCTTCCCGCCTGGCACTTGAAATGTACCGTTACCCGAAAACCAATGAACTTTTTCGGATCGAAACCTGGATTGAAGATTACGGCAGGGTCTTTACCAACCGTAACTTCAAGCTGACGGATGCTTCCGGAACCATGATCGGTGCAGGATCGAGTATCTGGTGCATGATGGACATGAACGAACGGAAAGCGGTGGACCTTAGTCTGACTGACTGTTCCCAATTTGTTACCGGTATTCCCTGTCTTATAAAAAAAGCAGCCCGAGTGCCGGCTTTGAGCGGTGAACCGGTGTCTCGCCATCGCGTCAAATACAGTGATATCGATTTTAACCGCCACACGAATAGCATGAAATACATCGAGTGGATGACAGATCTCTTTCCGCTGGAATTGTACCAGCAACGGGAAGTGCGTCGCATTGACATAAATTATGTGAATGAAGTGTTGTTTGGTGAAAAAGTGGATATCGTTCGTGAACAACAGAAACCGGACGGTTGTTTGTTTGAAATGCGCAGAGATACAGCGATTATTTGCAGGGCATCCATGCAATTTGACGGATGCTTTGATTTGATGGAAAACAAATAATTTGTAACTTTGTGGCCATAAAAAGTTTGAGATTTATCGTTTAATAGAATAAAAAATGGCAGTAATTAATTTTGGGGGCGTAGACGAAAACGTTGTAACCCGCGAAGAGTTCTCTCTGGAGAAAGCGCGTGAAGTGTTGAAAAACGAAGTCATCGCTGTGATCGGTTATGGCGTACAAGGTCCGGGCCAGTCTTTGAATCTGCGTGATAACGGTTTCAATGTAATTGTAGGCCAACGTAAAGGTGGCAAGACATGGGACAAGGCTGTTGCTGACGGCTGGGTTCCGGGAGAATCTTTGTTTGAAATAGAAGAAGCCTGCAAACGGGCAACCATCATTCAATACCTGCTTTCCGATGCAGCTCAGATTGAAGTATGGCCGCGTATCAAACCTTACCTGACAGCAGGAAAGGCGTTGTATTTTTCACATGGTTTTGCCATCACGTACAAGGAACGGACAAACATCGTTCCTCCCGCAGACGTGGACGTTATCATGATTGCTCCTAAAGGATCAGGTACGTCATTGCGGACCATGTTCCTCGAAGGACGCGGTTTGAATTCTTCGTTTGCCATTTTCCAGGATGCCACCGGCAAAGCCTGGGATCGTGTCATCGCTCTTGGTATCGGTGTCGGATCCGGCTATCTGTTTGAAACGACCTTTAAACGTGAGGTTTATTCTGATTTGACCGGTGAACGTGGTACCTTGATGGGTGCTATCCAGGGTTTGTTGCTCGCTCAATTTGAAGTGTTGCGTGCCAATGGACATACGCCATCTGAAGCATTCAACGAGACCGTTGAGGAACTGACTCAGTCTCTGATGCCTTTGTTCGCCAAGAATGGGATGGACTGGATGTATGCCAACTGTTCCACTACCGCACAACGTGGTGCGCTTGACTGGATGGGTCCGTTCCACGATGCAGCCAAGCCTGTTTTTGAAAAATTATATGCCGAAGTGGCTTGTGGCAATGAAGCCCAACGTTCCATTGACTCCAATTCTCAGCCTGATTATCGCGAAGGTCTTAACAAAGAGCTCAAGGCACTTCATGACAGTGAAATGTGGCGTACGGGTGCTGTTGTCCGCAAATTACGCCCTGAAAACAACTAATGTTTCTTAGCCTTCAATAGAAAAGGCGTCGTGGCTTAGGCTGCGGCGCCTTTTTGCGTGTTTGCCCAGCACTTCCATGCTGATGGGGCAAGTCCTGGATACGCTTTAATCATGGGAACGTCGTAAGAACTTTTTTCGTCAAGTTGGTTTAAACTAAAAAGAAGTTATATTTGTAAGTATACCAACTATTGATAAACTATGGGAAAACTTATCGAAAAAGCGTTATCCGGAATAATCGGACTCTTCGCTCTGAGCTCATGCCTCACCATGCCTAAAGGCGCTGTCCCTGTCAAACCGTTTGAGGCGAAAGCCTATCTGGGGAAATGGTATGAAATTGCCCGGTTTGATTTCCGGTTTGAACGGAATTTGAATCAAACGACAGCCTACTATTCGATGAATGAAGATGGCAGTATCCGGGTGGAAAACCGGGGATACGATTATAAAAAGCATCAATGGAAACAGGCTGTCGGGAAAGCAAAACTGGCAGGAGCATCTGACGAAGGACGGCTGAAAGTGTCGTTTTTTGGCCCGTTTTACGGGGCTTATAATGTCATTGCACTTGACAGTCAGTATACGTATGCGTTGGTTGCCGGTAAAAACCTGAACTATTTGTGGATCCTTTCTCGCGAGAAGACATTGCCAGAAAGTACGAAGCAAGCTTATCTAAGGCTTGCCCGTGAATTGGGTTACAAGACAGATAAGTTGGTCTGGGTCGATCAAGAACCTATTTAAAAAGGCCGCTCTTATCCCTGATTTATTTTTGAAAGATCCAGTCAGTTCGCGTTGACCACATTGATGTTACCGATCAGTCTTGTTTTGACAGCGATTCTTTCTTCATCGTTCATGTGAGCAATTTTAACCCAGTTAACGGCACTTTCAATAAGCACCAGGCAAACCAGCACAACCAGCACAGCTGAAATGATGGCCAGCGTGTACAATCCTTTCGGTAAATAATTTTCGAAAATGTTCATCAACGCAGCTGTCAATGTTGTGACCGTCGTAAAGGCCAATGGAACAGCAGTGACCCAGACATACCTGGTCTTTTTGGAGCGGATCAGATAGGTCGTCGCTACAGCGAAGGCGATGACGGCAAGCATTTGGTTGGCTGTTCCGAACAACGGCCAAATCGTCGATATGCTGCCGGAATAGAGTAAATAGCCCCAGGCGAATGTGATCAAAGCAGAGAAGAAAATAGCGTTGAACCATCTACGCGTGTTGGACAAATTCCTCGTATTTTGTTTGAACAAGTCTTGCAGCAAGTACCGGCCGATTCTGGTGCCTGAGTCGATGGTCGTCAGGATGAACAGGGCTTCAAACATGATGCAGAAATGATACCAGTAACCCATCAGCGCTTTCAGACCAGGTATGCTTTGGAAGACATACGTCATGCCGACAGCCAGGGAAACGGAACCGCCGGGCCTGCCTGCGAGATTTTCTCCGACCATGGCTGACAAAGCCGGTAAATCCTTTGGTAGCATGTGTAATTTGGCAAATACATCGGGCAAGGAGTTGATGGCGAAATAGTCAGAGGTTGGCAAGACTGTTGCAGCCAGCAACGCCATAATCCCGACAAACGCCTCCAGCAGCATGGCGCCGAAACCGATCGGCAAAATATCTTTTTCATTCTTGATCATTTTGGGCGTGGTTCCGGAACTGATCAATGAATGGAAACCGGATAACGCACCGCAGGCAATCGTGATGAACAGGAACGGAAAGACTTTACCCGGAATGATCGGGCCGCCGCCATTGACAAACTGTGTGAAGGCTGGCATCTGAATATGTGGTTGGATGATGATGATGCCAATGGCCAATGCGCCGATGACCCCAAGTTTCATGTAGGTACTCAGATAGTCTCTTGGCAGCAGTAGTAGCCAAACTGGTAACGCGGCTGCAAAGAATCCGTAAATGGCCAGGATGACAGTCAATTGTTTCTCATCGAAATTAAGGATGTGTCCCCAAGATGAGGCATCGATAGCCGGCCCCAACACAACGCCCAACAAGACCAACAAGACACCGATGATGGTGCCTTCCAGAATTTTGTCAGGTCTGATGTATTTCATGTAAATGCCAATGAACAGCGCGACAGGAATCGTAAAGCCGACCGTGAAAGTGCCCCATGGGGAATGCTTCAGCGCGTTGATGATCGGAATGCCCAGACCGGCCATTGTGATAATCAGAATGGCAATAACGGAAATAGAAGTAATCAATCCTAATCGGGGTCCGACCAGATCCCGGGCAATTTCAGCGATGGATTTTCCCTTGAACCGGACTGATGCCGTCAGGATAACCATATCATGAACAGCCCCGGCAAAAACCGATCCGATCAATATCCACAGTACACCGGGAAGAAAACCGTACTGAGCCGCGAGGACCGGTCCGATTAAGGGCCCTGCGCCGGCAATGGCCGCAAAATGATGTCCCAACAACACCGTTTTGTTTGTCGGTACATAATCACATCCGTCGTTATACGTCACTGAAGGGACCGGATTGTCTCCATTCAGCATCAATACTTTTCTCGCAACAAATCTGCCATAAAAACCATATCCAATGGTCAGAACCAACACAGCAATAATGACAATAACAATCGAATTCATGATAATAGGTAATAGATAATTAGCCAGTTGTCATCCGGCATCACACCGGATCTTGTTCTAAAGATTTGACAAAATTACTAATTTTCAACCAAGTTGTCGTTGAAAAACTAACAAAATCTAAGTAAAAGGGTCTGGTTGTCGAAGAGATTAACAGAAAAAGCTGTCTAATTCCTGCATTTTGTTAAAGGTGGGTTGCCTTTTGTAGAAAGGTGTCATCAGACAGGTTGATGGACATTCTCTTCAGGGTATCTAATCAATGACCGGATTAGTCGTTAACTGTCACCCAACAGTGCTTCGATATCTGTCCTGGTCATTTGCCTGACAGGATTGGAGGAGGTAATGAATGTTTCGGCCAACTGGGATTTGCTTTCTTGCATGTGACGGATTTTTTCTTCAATGGAGCCTGACGAAATGAAGCGGTAGACAATGACATTTTTATCTTGTCCGATGCGGTGCGCTCTGCTGAGGGCCTGCATCTCGGCTGCCGGATTCCACCAGGGATCGATGATGAAGACGTAATCGGCAGCTGTCAGATTCAATCCGACTCCTCCGGCTTTTAGCGAAATGAAAAAGCAGTGTACGTCAGGATGGTCGGTGAATTTTTTGATTTCGGCTTCCCGTTCATCGGCAGCCGTAGAGCCCGTCAGCCAGGCATATTTCCAATGCTGGCTGTCGAAGTAATCGGCCAGTATTCGCAGGTGTTTCACAAATGATGAAAAAATCAACACTTTGTGTTTCCTGGCCAGCAGTGTCTCGAATCGCATGGTGATCTGTTCGAATTTGCCGGAATCGCCTTCATAGTTATTTTCAAGCAATACCGGATGATTGGCGAGCAGCCGCAATTTGGTCAATCCCTGAAGCGTTGTGAAGGCGATCTGTGAAGGCCGTGAATCGATGGCCAGTCCGGAAAGCAGGTTGCGGAGTTTGTTCTTTTCCCTGGTGTAAAGCTCCATCTGTGGTTCGCTCATGTCGCAATAGACGGTTTCTTCCATCAGGAGCGGCAGTTCGGGTGTGACAGCTTCTTTGGTACGGCGAAGAATGAATGGCTGAATGAGCCGGAGCAAGGCCTTTTCCTTTTCAGGATTGTTCTTGGCGATCGGGTTCAGGTAGGCCTTCTTAAAGACAGCCTGGCTACCGAGGAATCCTTCATTGACAATGTCGAACAAGGCCCACAGGTCAGTCAGTGAATTTTCGATCGGTGTACCGGTTAACGCGATCTTGTTTAGCGCCTTGACCTTTTTGACCGACTGATGGGCTTGTGAACCTGGATTTTTGACGTATTGACTTTCGTCAAGAATCAGGTGACGGAACTGACATTGATGAAAGAGGTCGATGTCGTTTCTGAGTGTTCCGTACGTTGTCAGAATGACGTCAAAATGTGTGAAAACCTTATGGATATTGCCGGATTTGATGCGCTTGGCGCCGGAATAGGCGTACATTTTCAGGCTGGGAGCGAAGCGTCTGATTTCGTTCTGCCAGTTGTGCAGCAAGGAAGTCGGCATCACAATGAGTGATGGCAGCGCTTCTGCCGCTTCGTCTCCGGCAGGCTCATCAAACAGGGATAGCTGATTTTTCAGAGGGCTAGTGGCTAGCGTGGACCGTTTTTTTGCTATTCGGTTGGCTAGAAACAACAGAAAGGCTATCGTCTGCACCGTTTTACCAAGCCCCATATCATCGGCCAGACAACCTCCGAACCTGTTTTCATACAGGTAGTTCAGCCAGGAATAACCGACCTGCTGGTAGGGCCGGAGAGAAACCGTCAGTCCGGCAGGCTCATCCAGCAGCTTCCCGGCATCAAAGGGACTGGTCAGCTTTTGGGCAATAACCTGTTCATTCAACGTCTCAACCAATCTGAAATGGGCTCGTTTCAATCTGAACGTATCACCTGACTTCTTTCCGAAAAGGGCCAGTTCGTAATAGTTGGAGAACCATTCTTTTGGCAAAATGGCCACACTACCATCCGGTAATACGTATTCCCTGATGTTGTCAAGGATATGCTGCCTGAAATTGACGAACGGAATGCGGAACGAACCGAAAATGGCTGTACAATGCAGGTCAAACCAATCAATGCCTGTTTCCGTTTCCATCTGCATGGAGATTTCTCCGGTGAAATACTGCTGCCTGTTGAAACGTTGTGATAATTCAAACTGTTGCAACAATTGACTGTGTTCACGGATCCAGTCGATCAGGCTTGGAATTGCTTCTTCTTCCGTTTCTGGTTGCTGTAATTTGTCAAGCGTAAAATGGTTCAGCCCTGTCTGAACCAGGCCATGGTCTTTTAAAAGCCGGATGTGTTCATTTTCCCAGTCGTTGTCCGGGTAAAACCACGAAAGCACAGTTCCTTCATCCGACTCCTCAGTCAGTACTATTTTTTTGTTTCTATGGTCGACAGGCACTTTCTTTTGGTCATAATTAAATGTCAGGACCAGTACCGGTGCCATATTCAGATCATTTTCAAGTGATAAGACGGCGGTTTTTACCGGATCGATTTTCCGGATGGCCAATCCTTCCGACTTCACTTCGTACCGGACGAGGCATTTTGCCACGAATGTTTTTAGGTAGTCGGATTCGCTTTTGGCCGGTATTTCTATGTGTTTTTTTGAGAAAAAGGGAAGCAGTTTCTTGACATCGATGTCATTGAAGTAAAGTAACTGGTAGTTCAGGATGATGATGGCCGGGTCCTGACAAACAACAGTTGGGGTTTGATCGTAAAGGTCGATTTCTTCTTCCTTGCCCTCACTGACACGGATAAAATAATGGAGCAATTCCATGTGCGAGGCTTTCACAAAATAGCAGATAGCGGAAGCCGGCTCTTCCGGAACCGAAACCCGGTCGCTTTCATGCAGAGTCCGCATCTTGATCGACTTCCTGATGTATAGAGGCATACCTGAAGCAGCAAGCAACCGGACGATTTGACGTTCGTAGATTTCAATGCAGGGTCTTATGTAGGTGTCGATTGTTTCCTGTTTGACTTTTTTCAAAAAATCCGTAACGGTTTTTTCCTTTGAATAGCTTTTCATCAGCACCCTGTCGGCATACTTCGCAGAAATCCGTACGATTTCCTTTGCTGCGTCATTCATGGATATAAAGGCAGGGCAGTTGGCCGTGGCAATTTCCTGAATGGTCACCCAGCCGACATCTTCTTTGGCTACAACCACAGGTTGAAGTATATAGCCCCAGGAAGGGTGTGTTGTTAATGTCAATATGATGGTTTCGCTCATTTTCCGGTAAAAGTCGCGTAAAGGTACAATTTGTCAGGAAAAGGGAAAATACGAAACTTGTAAATGGTTGAAATTCGATCTATCTTTGATCGTAGCAATAAGTGCGTCAGCTGTTTGTTCTGAATAGTCTGCCATGGTTTTATCTGCTT
>JAUZOU010000006.1 GCA_030706285.1 Bacteroidota bacterium | reverse complement strand
TTGTTCTGCTTAAAAAACACGATAGGATGATGCGAATGATAGCCCCTTCTTTGCTTGCCGCAAACTTTAACAATTTACAGAAAGACATTAAGATGATTAATGAAAGCCAGGCTGACTGGCTGCATCTGGATGTGATGGACGGTGTCTTTGTTCCGAATATTTCTTTTGGTTTTCCTGTCCTTAAACAGGTGGCTGCCATTTGCCAAAAACCACTTGATGTCCATTTGATGATTGTTGAACCGCAAAAATTTCTGAAACAGGTAAAATCCCTGAATGCTTACCTGATGAACGTCCATTATGAGGCTTGTACACATCTGAACCGTGTGGTGAATGACATTCATGATGAAGGAATGAAAGCCGGTGTGACTCTCAATCCGCATACGCCGGTTTCATTGCTCGAAGACATACTGCCTGAGGTCGATCTCGTACTTCTGATGTCCGTCAATCCTGGTTTTGGCGGTCAATCCTTTATTGAACATACCTACCGGAAAATCAGCACGCTGAAAGAAATGATGCTGAAAAGCAACAGCAAAGCCTTGATTGAGGTGGATGGCGGTGTAACTGACCGGAACGCCGGACGGTTGTATGACGCCGGAGCCGATATCCTGGTCGCTGGCAGTTATGTTTTTCATGCTCCCGATCCTGAAAAAGCAATACTAGAAATCAAAAATGCGTAATTAATTACTAATATTATAGTAATAATTAATGTATATTTGCGGTTGATAAAGTTAACCGCATGCTGCTTCGTTTACTTCAACGCATACCCACGCTCAGGTTATTGATGGCCTACCTGACTGGTTTGCTGGCTTCCGGTCTGGACGGGCGCCTCGCTGCCAGCTCTCTGGCTTTTAGTCTTTGGTTTTACCTGTTGTACGGGTATCTGGAGCAGCGTCTGAGAACCAATTGGCCGGTGCGGTGGCTGCCTGGAATGACAGTTATCTGCATCTGGATGGCTTTTGGCTATTTGGCGGGAACTATTGCGTGGCGTCAGTCTGAGTTCCCGGAGGCTCAATCCGGTTTGAATCAGTCCAATATTGATAAGCATCCCGCTTTGCTTTCTTCTCCGCTCTGCTTAAGGGCGTTGGCCGCAATCGATGACGATCCGGTTGAAAAGAAACGTACTTGGCAATTGTGTCTAACAATCAGGCAATCCAATCCGGATGGTTGGGTAGGGAAAAAGCTGATGATTTATCTGGCCAAAGACAGCTTGTCTGCAACATTGAGGTGCGGGGACAGGATTGTATTCACGGCAACGCCCGAACCGCTCAAGCAACCACCGGATACGGCGCGTTTTAATTATGCCAGATGGCTCCGGGTGAAGGGCATCTGTGCCTCGGCTTATGTCAGGAAAGGTGCGTGGCGGTTCGTGGCTCCTCCGTCCAGGTGGGACTTGAAAGCCAGAGCTAGCCGGATCAGATCCATGCTGGTTGCTGCTTTCAGGCAATCCGGTCTTTCAGGTGATGGATTGGCGTTGGTCTCGGCGATGAGTTTCGGGGCACGAGACGAGTTGAGCAAAGAACTGAAAAATGAATTTGCCGTGACAGGCATCACTCATATCTTGTCAGTGAGTGGCCTGCATGTGGCAGTGATTTATGCGTTGCTAAAGGTCCTGTTGTTTTTTCTGGGATTTTCAGCGACTTCCAGAAAATTAAGAGAAGCTGTCATCATTTTGTTGTTGTGGTTTTTTGCTTTCGTGACAGGCTTGTCACCTTCGGTCAACCGGTCGGCACTGATGTTTACCCTGCTGGCTGTCGGAACGATACTGGGGCGAGGCTCGCAGACATTGAACACCGTCCTGTTTTCCGCGTTCGTGCTGCTGCTGATCAATCCGTTATACTTGTATGATGTCGGATTTCAACTGAGTTACTGTGCCGTGTTGGGCATTGTTGTGATCTATCCCAGGGTGAAAAGACTTTGGCGTCCGGCATTCAAGCCTGTCAACTATATATGGGAGATGGCTTGCCTGTCTGTCGTTGCCCAACTGGTGACAACCCCGTTGACGATTGGCTATTTTGGTCAATTTCCCAATTACTTCCTGGTTTCAAATCTGGTGGCGGTACCTTTGTCCGGATGGGTGATCTATGCATCGGCAGGCTATCTGATGGTTTCGGGTGTCCCGGGGGTATCACTGGTGGCGGCCTGGTGTCTGAAGACCTGCACGCAACTTTTCCTCGACTTTGTGGATGCCATGAGCCGCTTGCCTTATGCTGTCAGCCAAGGACTCGAACTGCATCCGGAGCAAGTCGTGTTGCTGTATGTGATGTTACTGGCCGTGTTCGGTTGGCTATTCCTGAAACAGAGGAGAAGCTTGATTTATGGAATGGCCGGCTTGTTTTGCTTTCAGCTGAGCTGGTTGTTTCACCAAATCGGTTAGCAATTTGTTCGAGTGGCCTTGTGTATTTTTTGCAATTGCCTATCTTTGTAAAAAAGTCAGCCATGCTTACTAAAATAATTGATGAGGGCCTTATTCAGAAGGCAAAACACATACTTGGAAATGCGGATAAAGTGGCTGTGATTGGTCACCTTGGACCGGATGGTGATGCGCTGGGTGCCTGCCTTGCCATGACTGATTATCTGGTTCAACGAGGCAAAAAAGTACAGGTGATGTTGCCGGATGAGTTTCCTGCTTTTCTGAATTGGTTGCCTGGTGCAAATAAGACATTGATTTATACCCAACAGCCAGAGGCCTGTGAAACGTTTCTGAAAAAGGCGGATGCTATATTTCTGTTGGATCTGAATCAGCTAAACAGGATTGGAGGGTTGGCTGAAACGGTTGGTGCACTCAAGACGCCCAAGGTACTGATAGATCATCATCCGAATCCGGATAAATTTGCCGATGTGACGATTTCCTATCCGCAGTTTGCTTCTACCAGCGAAATGGTATTCCGGTTTATCTGCCGTTCCGGTTATTTCGACGAAATGACTAAAGACTGTGCCATCTGCGTTTATACTGGCATGATGACCGACACCGGTGCTTTTACGTACAATTCCAACAATGAGGAGATGTATTACATCATCTCTCAGCTTATTCATAAAGGGGTTGACAAAGATTGGGTCTATAACAAAGTGTTCAATACCTATTCGGTCGACCGGATGCGTTTGATGGGATTTGTGCTGTATAACCGGATGCAGATATGGGATGCCTATCATACGGCGATCATTACGTTAACCCAGGAAGACCTGAATGAATTTGATTACCAGGTTGGAGATACCGAAGGTTTTGTCAATTTACCGTTGAGCATCCAGGGCATCGTTTTCTCCGTGTTTATGCGGGAAGACAACGACAAGATCAAATTATCTTTTCGCTCCAGAGGTGCGTTCCCCTGCAACAAGGTCGCTTCGAATTTGTTCAATGGCGGTGGTCACCTGAACGCAGCCGGCGGTGAATTTTATGGAAAGATGGATGAAGCGGTCAAACTCCTGGAAGAATGGTTGCCTGACTTCATGATTTGACCGTTTACCCACAAATTATGTTAAGTGTTCGTCATAATAGCGGGAAAGATGTATTTTTGCAACTTAACTTTGGCATGGGAAAGGTCGAATGGTGATTTCCCTGATTTTTTCAACAATTGTGCATATGAAACGTTTCCCTCTATTACTTGTTCTGGTCGCTGTACTGACTAATGTGTTGATTTCCTGTGATAATACAAAAACGTATGCTGAACAGTTAGCCGATGAAAAGGCCAGCATCCAGGCGTTTATCAAAGACAGAGGTTACAAGATAACAACAACCTATCCGGATACCATTCCATTCCCAGACAATGTCTTTTACAAAACCAGTACCGGCCTGTATATTCATGTGATCGATACCGGCGCACAAATCATTGATACAATCCCGACCAATACGGTCGTCACTGTCCGCTTTAATGAAGTTAGCATGGACGGAGATACCACGTATACCAACATGTACGGGACGGGTGATCCGTATGAGCTGTTTTACGGAAATGTCCAGACGTCTGTCACTTATGGGGATTGCAAAGCTTGGCATGAACCGCTGAAATACGTGGGAGACGGTGGACATGTATTTATCATTGCTCCTTCAAAACTGGGTATGTCCATGTATTCTTCTTCCTCCTCTACGTTGACGCCTTGTTTTTATGAACTGCGTTATACGTTCTGGAAATAATTTTTCGAGGACTGATTAATAAACGAATTATATGAGTTTGATCAAATCCATATCTGGCATCCGTGGAACAATCGGAGGCAATGCAGGTGAGGGCTTGACGCCGCTTGATATTGTCAAATTTTCAGCTGCTTATGCGACCTGGGCAAGACAGCACAGTACGAAACATTCAAATAAACTGGTTGTTGGACGGGATGCCCGCATTTCTGGCGACATGGTTTACCAACTCGTTTCCGGCACGTTGTCCGGCATGGGCTTTGACGTCATCAACATTGGGTTGGCTACGACTCCGACCACAGAATTGGCGGTGACCATGCTTGGCGCTGATGGCGGTATCATCCTGACGGCCAGCCATAATCCGAAACAATGGAATGCCTTGAAATTGCTGAACGAAAAAGGTGAATTCCTGAATAAAGCGGAAGGGCAATTCGTATTGGATACGGCGGCGGCTGAATCGTTCGAATTTTCTCCGGTGGACGTGCTGGGCAAGTTTTATACGGATGAATCCATGACACGCAGGCACATCGAAGCGGTGCTTGCCCTGAAGCTCGTCGATACGGAGGCTATCCGGAAAGCTGGATTCAGAGTGGCCATCGATTGTGTCAATTCGGTTGGCGGTATCGTGCTGCCTCAGTTGCTGAAAGCGCTTGGTATCAAGGACGTGATTGAGCTCAATTGTACACCGGATGGTCAGTTTGCTCACAATCCGGAACCATTGCCTCAACACTTGACCGGTATTTCGGAATTACTGAAGCAAGGCAAAGCGGATGTTGGATTCGTCGTCGATCCGGATGTCGATCGGTTGGCCATCATCTGTGAAGATGGAGCGATGTTCGGGGAGGAATACACGTTGGTCTCTGTGGCCGATTATGTGTTGAAACATACACCCGGAAATACGGTATCCAATATGTCTTCCACCAGGGCTTTGCGTGATGTGACACGCGGTTATGGCCAAACGTACACGGCTGCTGCTGTCGGAGAAGTGAATGTGGTAGCTACCATGAAAGCGACGAATGCGGTGATTGGCGGTGAGGGCAACGGTGGCGTGATTTATCCGGAATGCCATTACGGAAGGGATGCGCTGGTCGGCATTGCGTTGTTTTTGTCTCACTTGGCTCATAGCGGTATGAAAGTATCGGAACTACGGGCCATCTATCCGTCTTACTACATAGATAAACAGCGGATGGACCTGACGCCGGACATTAATGTGGATGCCGTACTGACGGCTGTCAAACATCAATTTTCTAACGAAGAAGTCAACGACATTGATGGCGTCAAGATCGATTTCCCGGACAAATGGGTGCAACTACGTAAGTCAAACACGGAACCGATTATCCGGATCTATTCAGAAGCTGTCACGAAGCCGGAAGCTGAGGCATTGACGGCACAGATCAAGGACGTGATCGCAAAGAACCTGTAAACAGACTTCTACCTGAAGCATTTGACACTGGCATTACAGCTTATTTTCAGAAGATTCCTTATTTATGTCCCGATTAAAGGAAACATAAATAAGGAATTTTTATATCAACGATGGGAACTTTGTTGATCAGCTGACGATCAATATAAAAAACTTGTGGACTAAGCGTCCATCCTGATCAATAGAAAGTTTAAAAATTCCAATAGTAGCTATGGGGGAAGGTGTTGATCAGGCGGTTGCTTTAAGTCGCCGTTCCGCTAGCCCGGACATGCTACTTGCTCCGATTCGAAAAACTAAAAACCGGGTATCGTTCGGCTGAATTTTCGAAGCGTCGCTTCGCTTCTCGGAAGACGAAAATTCCGGGCGCCTCTCTCCCCCCGGTTTTCTTAACGTTTTTCATCATAGTCGCCGCAGCCTGCCCGTGCCCGCTTCACTACCTGATCCTGTCCATCAGCCGACTAATCAGTTGATCCTTTTTGTGGGAGAACTCCACAAGTTTTCAATTTGATTCTGAAATGTTGTATCGGGTTATCAAAGGTTTCGATCCATGTTTGAAAATAGCATGACATTGTTTTTGAGTTAAATTTGAATCTGGTTTGACAAAATTATGTATGTTTGCGCCGTAAATAGACTTGACCTTACTCTCAAATGAACCCGTTAAGTCTGGTCCGATCATGAAAAACAGGTCTCTTCATATCATTGACTACGAATTGCTGATTCAACTGCGGGAAGGCAATGAAAAAGCATTTTCAATCGTATTCGATACCTATCACAGATACTTATATGTGTTGGCTTGCCGGTATTTAATGTCCGAAAGTTATGCTGAAGATGCTGTTCAATATACCTTTATGCGTCTTTGGGAAGGCCGGCAATCATTCGATTACCAAAAAGGGATTAAAAATCTGTTGTTTACCATCCTTAAAAATTATATTTTGAATGAAATCAGACACAATAATCTGGTGATTCAAAAAAATTACGAAATAGCCCAGCTACCGGAAGAAGCGGAAAACGATTTACTGAATGAGTTGGAAGATGCCGATTTCAAATCACAGTTATACAAATTAATAGACCAGTTAGCTCCCCAGAAAAAAGAAGTTTGCTTTTTAAAGATTCAACAGGGGTTGTCAAACCAAGAGGTTGCCGACACAATGAATATTTCCGTTGCAACGGTCAAATCTCATTATACACAGGCAATCAGGCTGCTACGATCACAATTAAAAAAAATCATGGTAATCGTTCTGACAATGAGCTTATTTCTTGAATCCTGATGCAACAGGACTCATACTTTTAATGTCACTAATTGTTTAATAGAGTATCGGCAGGTATTCATACACAATCCGACAAATGGATCAAAAGAGTATAGACAAGGTTTTATCCAAGACTGCTTCACCCGAAGAAGCCCGGAAGGTGGCAGTCTGGTTTGCTACGGACGAAGGGCAGGAGTATTTATCCCGGCGCTTCGACAGAGAATCCTATTTTCTTGATGAACAGACTGTTGAAGAATGGGCTGATACGGAGATCCCTTCAGATCGTATGAAAATCCGCTTGCTGACAAGGTTGAGAATCCATGTGCGCACATTCCGTTTCAGACTCGCGGCAGCGGTGCTCATTCCTTTTGTCGTATTGGTCGGTGCCTTCCTGTTTGTCGCAAATCGTTCCGGAGTGTTTACCGGCACGGAGTTAGCTGAAGTCAAGGCGCCATACGGAGAGCAAATGCAGGTAATCCTTCAGGACGGCACCATTGTTCAGTTGAATTCCGGTTCCAGTTTACAATATCCGAAAACATTTGGGCTGTTCAACCGGAAAGTCAGACTGTCGGGAGAAGGTTATTTTTCTGTGGCAAAGCAAGCCGACCGACCTTTTATCGTCAATTTGAATCACATCGATGTTAAGGTTACCGGTACCAAGTTTAATGCAAAAGCTTATCCGGACGATAATTTGATATCGGTTTCCCTCGAAGAGGGCAGTGTGAAAATTATCGATAAAAAGAGTCATGTTTATGCGCTGAAGGTTGGTCAGAATGCCGATTATAATAAGAAATCAGGTGTATGCACCATATCTAATGTCGATGATATGACTCAGCATACGTCATGGCGGACAAAAAGCCTGAACTTTTACCGGACTCCGCTTAAGGAAATATTAAAAACGCTGGAGCGTCAGTATGAGGTCCAATTTGATATTGGCGATTCTTCACTTTTAAATTATAGGTTTAGCATTTCAACAAGCAAAGTGAATGCCAATGAAATACTAAAAGATCTGGAAAAAGTTTCAAAAATAACATTCAGATTAACTGATAATAACAGATATGAAGTGTCCTCCATAAAATAATACCTTTTTTATCGTTGGTTTATAGATTAACCTGTTGATTATGTGCTTATTAAGTGCAAAAATAATCAACAGGCTATTTTTTTTATAAAACAACTCATACTTTTCAAAGAATAGCGTGTTTACTAGAAACAAAACGAAAAATATAATCTTAAAGTAATAGCTACATGAAAAAATCGGGGTCTCTTGCTAGAATTTTTCTGCTTTTGATTTTTCTGTCGGCAGCTACCTTTCAACTAGCAGCGCAGAAAGTAACACTATCCTATCAGAATGTCCCATTTGAGAAAGTGTTGAAATCGATTAAAAAACAAACCGGTTTGTCTTTGATCTTCAGCGATCAGTTGGTTGATGTCAACCGGAAAGTCTCCATCAATGTTGCCTCTGTTGATGTCCAAGTGGCTTTAAAACAATTGCTGGCCGGGACGAACCTTGGTTATGAAATCGAAAATAACAAATTGTTTCTTGTCGAAAAGAAAGCAGTAACGAATAAGAATCATTCAAAGTCTTCTTCCAAAAATATTTCGGGGATTGTAACGGATGAGAACAGTGCGCCGATTATCGGTGCTACGATTTCCATTGAAGGCAGCAATGCAAAAGCGATTACCGACATGGAGGGAAGATTCAGTTTGGAAGTTCCCCAGAATGGTCGATTGCAGATTTCTTATATCGGCTATGTCTCGAAAACAGTCGTGGTTCCCGAAAGCAACTCGATCAAAATTGCTCTTACAGAAGAAGCTAAATCATTGGATGAGATTGTGGTTGTCGGTTACGGCACCATGAAAAAAAGCGATGTGAATGCATCGATTGTTTCCATTAAGCCGCAGGATCTTGAAGTCAATTCAGCACCTTCAATCACTCAAATGCTTTCAGGAAGGGCTGCCGGTTTGTCGATTATTGGCGGTAGTGCTCAACCCGGAGGTGGACAGGAAGTCCTGATTCGTGGTGCGGCCTCAGTGGGAGCCGGAAACGATCCTTTGTACGTGATTGACGGTTTTCCTGTTTCCAATACTAACATCGATCCGGGTAGCGGAACCCGGTATTCTCAGGGTGACCGGAATTTTTTAAACACACTGAACCCGAATGATATTGCCTCGATCGAAATTTTGAAAGATGCTTCTGCCACGGCAATTTATGGAGCCAGAGGCTGTAATGGTGTCATTCTGATTACGACAAAGCGTGGTAGCAACGGGCTGAAAGTCGACTATTCAGGGGACTATTCAGTCCAAACCATCGCAAAAAGGCCTGAGATGCTTACAGCAGCCGGACAAATGACAGAAACGAACAATTATATGTATGAAGAGTACCTGATGAGATATAAGGCATATCCTTACGGTACAAGGGATGTCAGCACGTTGCCGGCTTTTAAGCCGAAATACACTCAGACAGAGATTGACGCAGCAGGTACCGGCACAGACTGGTATGGTTTAATTACTCAAATGGGGGTGATTAACCAACAGAATGTTTCAGTCAGTAAAGGCTCGGACGATTCAAAAGTGTTGTTTTCACTAAATTATTTTGATCAGCAGGGAGTCATTAAAACATCCGGATTAAAAAGGTATTCTGGACGGTTGAATGTTGATCAGAAGCTTACTCCCTGGTTGGATTGCAGCCTTTCATTGTTAGGCTCAGTCGTCGATAACAGCAATGCGGCGTTGGGTGGCGGTGAAAATGAAAACTCAGGGATTATTCAGTCTGCGCTTCAATACTCTCCCAATATTAAAGCAGAAAGGGATGAAAACGGAGAATACCTGCTTAATCCAAACCAGGCTTTAATCCCTAATCCCCTTTCTTTTTTGGACATATCGGATAATACGATCGAAAGACGGTGGCTGACCAATGCGTTTATGAATATTCATTTTTCCAAAAATGCTTCGTTGAAACTGACTGCCGGCATGGATGACGATAGGGCAAACAGAAATTTGTATCTGCCGAAAACCTTTATGTATGGGAAGGGGCAAAACGGAGTCGCTTCAATAAACAATAATTCAAAGATGGATTATTTAACTGAAACGACGTTCTCCTATAACAAAGATATTTCAAAGGACCATCATTTCAACGGAATTTTAGGTTACTCATTTCAGCAATTCAATGTGATCGGTAACAGTGCCAATACGTACGATTTTTTTACCGATGCTTTTTTATACAACCGGTTGTCGGTCGGTTCAGGCGTTCCTGAAGTTGATTCCTGGCATTCCCAATCTGTTATGGCATCCTATTTCGGCAGGATTCAGTACTCTTTGAAGGACATCTACCTGTTCACTTTAACAGGTCGTGTCGATGGCAGCGACAAATTCGGTACTCATCATAAATATGGCTTTTTCCCTTCCGGTGCGTTTGCTTGGCGTGCCATTCAGGAACCGTTTATGCGTTCGCAGAGCACCTTTTCCGATTTAAAAGTGAGGTTGAGTTTGGGACAAACCGGTAACAGCAACATCGGTAACAATGCCTATGAATACTATGCGGCCAACGGTCAGAATTATTACCTGGACGGAGTTGAAAATAAAGGAGTCGGGCTTATTCAGCTTGCTAATCCTGATCTGAAATGGGAAACGACAACAGAAGGCAATCTGGGAATTGATTTCGGTTTATTTAAAAACCGGATTAACGGAAGTGTTGAACTGTTTTACAAACAAATCAGCGACATTCTTTCTTCAATGCCTTTGATGTCAAATTCCATTTTAAGCAGCATTCCGGCCAATATCGGTAAGACCGAAAGCAAAGGATTGGAGATGACGGTCAATACCTACAATCTGACTGGATTATTCAAATGGAATACCAACTTTACGTTTACCAGCTACAAAGACAAATGGCTGGAACGTAATCCGAATTACATCCTTCAACCGTTTGAAAAAGCGACCGATCCGATCAATGCTGTTTACGGCTTTATTCCTGACGGCATCATGCAACCGGGCGAAGTGGTTTCAACCATGCCTCAGTTAATGCCCGGACAAATGAAATTGAAAGATGTCAGCAAAGACGGCAAGATCGATAATCATGATATGAAATTGCTTGGTGTGAATGCGCCGAAATTTACCATGGGATTGAACAATACGTTTACGTATAAAAATTTTGACCTGAGCCTTTTCCTCTATTCTTCCGTAGGCCGTTTGGGCTGGTCTCACCTGAATTTTAAATATGGTACCGGCTTCGAGATCCTAACCCTTAAGAATGGAAATAACTTTCTGACGGACATCAAAGACAGATGGTCCAGCAAGAATATGACTTCGACGATGCCGAGCGGATTTAGAAATCCTTATTTACTGGATGGACAATATGCCCATGAAGATGCTTCTTTCCTTCGGTTAAAAAATGTGACGTTTGGCTATAATTTCAAGGGAAATCTGTTAACGAACAATCACATCAGCAATTGCAGACTGTATGTTGACGCTCAGAATTTGTTTACGATGACCCAATTTTCAGGATTGGATCCTGAAGTTGAAGATAACAGTGCCCCTTATCCATTGCAAAGGACTTTTTCAATCGGCTTAAATCTAACATTGAAATAACACCTAACATAACGCGTTATGAAAAAGATAGTTAATATACTTTCCCTTTTTATCGTAGGACTTTTATTTTTCTCTTGCGAGGGAGACCTTGAACCTGTTATTTATGATCGTGTGGCTCCGAGTAATTTCTATAAGACAGCGGATGATCTGAATGCGGCAACCACTTCAATTTATTGGGATTTAAAAGAGAATGGCTGGGGACCGTATATGGTTTCTGACGGAAGCCGGTTTATTATGAATGAGGTTGGTACCGAAGAATGGACGACGAAATGGAGTTGGGATGCTTTCGTAAATCTTAACTGGATAATCGGTGAAAAAATGGCCTACGGTTTTTACGGTTCGATGATGACAGCCGTTACGAAAGCGACCTATGTCATCGAGAAAATTAAAGAATCACCGGTCGAAGAATCGATCAAGTCTAGGTATATTGCCGAATTACGATGTCTGAGAGGCTATTTCGCCGCAGACCTGTATATGCTTTACGGCCCGCTGCCTATTGTTGTTACGAAAAACGAAGCGTTTTATCCGTCATCGACGTATAAACCAAGCCGCCCTACTAAAGAATGGATGTCAAGCTATGTTGAGAAAGAGTTGACCGACTGTTCAAAGGATCTTCCCATTCAACAGTCGGAGTGGGGCAGATGTACCCGGGGGGCGGCTTTGGCCAAATTGCTGAAATTTTATATGTACGAAAACAAATGGCAAAAAGCGGATTCAGTTGCCACAGCCATTATGGGGTTAGGCTATAAATTGCAATCGAACTATGCCGATATTTTTACCGTGGCCAACGAGAAAAATTCGGAAATCATCTTTGCCTTACCGTGTGAACCGAAAGATCAATTCGGCCTTCTCTGGTTCTCAAATGCTCTTCCACCCGATTTTAAATCGAATGTTGGGGTGAATTATACAGCCTGGAATGGATGGAGGGTACCATGGGCATTTTATGACAGCTTCGAATTGGGAGACAAAAGAAAAAATCTGATCTATGAATCGTATACAAGCAAAACCGGTCAGATCGTCAATCTGAGAACGGCCGGTGATGTCGGCGGCCTGGCTATGAAATACGGCGAAGATCCGAACAATCCCGGTCAATGGGCTGGCAATGACTACATTCAATTCAGATATGCCGACATCCTTTTGTGTAAAGCAGAAGCACTCAATGAAATCAATCCAACACCGACACAGGAAATCATCGATCTTTTAAATGATGTCAGACGCAGAGACTTCACAAATTATGATAATTCGGCTCATTTCCTGAAGTTGACCCAATTTCCGACTAAAGAAGTGATGAGAGACAGAATTTTGTTGGAACGTTCCTGGGAATTATGGTTTGAAGGGGTAAGACGTGAAGACCTGTTACGTCACGGAAAGTACCTGGATGTAGCCAAAAAGGTCGGTGCCACGTTTGTCAGTGATAAAAACCTGCTTTTCCCGATTCCATCTTATGCATTAAATGAGAATCCGAATTTGGTTCAAAATCCTGGATATAACGATTAACCGTTTCCTGGTGTGATTTGAATCGACGAATGCCCAAAAATTAATTAAAAAACGAGCATGCTTGCAAAAGCGTCCAAGTAGCTGTTCATTGTTGCATGCGATTGACAGATAACCTTGATGTATCTAATAAATATGATCCTATGAAAAAAATAATGCTTCTTTCTATAGTCTTATTAGCTGCAACGTTACATGCAGCCGATAAAGTGCTTTTTACCCAGGATTTTGAAAACGCAACTGTCGGTACTGATTTGATCGGCAATATGCAAGTGAAGAATTTTAATTCCGGAGGTGGTGCAGCCTGGACATATGATTTGGCCACCGGAGCGGATGCCATTTCAGGAAATGCTTCTGCTCATATCAATATCCAGCAAGCTGGTGATCAATGGTGGGGATTGCAAATCAAGTTTGAAGATCCGGCCATCACCACAGTAGTTAAAGGGTTGAAATACCGGATTTCGTTTAAAATTAAGTCTTCTACGGACAATAATTTTTGCCAGTTTTATGTACAGGCTCAAAGTTCTTTCGTGCAGGAACTGACCATTCCTAAAGCCAATACCGTCCAGGACGTGACCATTGAAACGACAGCGATGGATAACAGCGGAACAGCCAATTTTATGTGGGCTTTTGGAAATTATGCCAATGCCGGTGATATCTGGATTGACGACATTGTTGTAACAGAGTTGGACACTCCGACTTATACACCACTGGATTATTCTGAAAATTTTAATACGGTAGTACCCGGTGCGGCTGCTGTCGGCGATTTTGACGTGGCTAATTTCGGAAACGGATTATGGAATTTTTCACTGGAACAGGTCGGAAACGATGCTTCCAATAAATGTGTCCGCTTTGACATCACTCAAAACAGCGATGATTGGTGGACGTTGCAGTTTAAGAATTCCAAGCTGATGGTGGAAAAGGGGAAGCAGTATGAGATCGGTTTCAAAGCTAAATCGAATATCCCGAATACCTTATTGTTCCGGATTGAAGGAACAGCCGTATTTGATCAACGAGTAGAATTGACGGGCGACGACTCCTTTCAGACTTTTACGATTGAATCGACGCCAATGGATGCTAGCGGACCGGCCAATTTTATGTGGGCTTTTGGTAGTCCGACAGCGTTAGGTACCTGCTGGATTGATGACATTACCATACGTGAAAAGACACCGGCTTCAGTGAACCAACCTGCTCAACCGGAAGCATTGAACCTTTATTTTTCCGGAAACCGGATCCATTTTCTGAACCAACTCCAAGGCACCGTGTCTATTTACAATCTGACAGGTTCTTTGGTTGCTCAACAGCATCTAAGCGGATCGGATTGTTCCATAACCGTACCGGAGACAAACCGGCTGTTGTTGGTTAAGTATCAAGACAATTCCGGCAACGTCATTGTCAGGAAAGTGGTCAATCAACGATGAGATTGGTCAATCATCTAGTCATCAAATTAGTTAAAAGTGGTATGAAACGTACATACGCCGTTTTACTGGGATTGATCTGTCTTTTATCCGGCCAGGTTCTTGCAGTGAACAACTACTTGCCAACCGATCAGCGAATCCAGTTCATGGGGCGAACCGATTTTGACGAACAACACAACGCGTTGTTGTCCTGGTCCGGAAGTGCGATTTTAATCAAGTTTAATGGGACGGCAATCTCGGCCGTACTATCCGGATTAAACGCGAAAGTGGCCTTCTATATTGATGGAGTAAAGCAATCGTCGCTTTATACCATCAAAACGAATACGGGAGATACGGTCTTGATCGCCAACGATTTGGCGCAAGGCGATCATGAATTGATCATCCGCCAGGCTTCATTGGTAAACTATGCTCAAATTCATTTTAAAGGTTTGTTGGTGGACGGTCAATTGTTGGACCATACGAAATCGTACCGGCTTAAACTGGAATATTACGGCGATTCGGTTTCGGATGGTTGTGCCGCAGCCACACCCGATGGTTGCGGACGGGATAATAACCTGTATGACGACAATACCAGTTCCTATACCTGCCTGCTGGCTGAAAAACTAAATGCCGAATACAATAATGTCAGTATCGGAGGCATTGCCTTATGCGAAGGTGCCGGAAGTGTGAAACTGGGCATGGAGACTCGCTTCGATAAACAGTATCCGTTTAATTCGTCCAAACTATGGGACTTCTCAACGTATAAGCCCGACCTTTGCATTATGGCGCTCGGCATTAATGACTACTATAATCCGGGCGGTATTACATGGGATGAATGGCGGGCTCGTTACAAGGCACTTATTTATAAACTTCGTCAGGTATACGGTGATGATACGCCATTTCTTTTTGCCGCGGGACCTATGATTTCATCCCGTTCAGAACCGATTAAAAACATCCGGTTATTGGTTGCTGAACTGAATGCGGAAGGAATTAAAGCCTATCATTATGTCTATTCGTTTTACTCCTATAATGGTCATCCGATTGCATCGGAACATGTAAAAATGGCATCGGAACTATATGATTTTATTGTTAGTAACAACCTAACGACGACAGTAAAGCCTGTCAGGACCAAACCAGTCAATCGTATGGCCTATCATGCTGAAGGAAAGTATATTGAAATAGAAAATCCGGATCAATCGCCCGAAACAATTGCCATTTATTCATCAACCGGAGTTTTGAAATACCGCCAGCCGGTAGAAGCAAAGCATCAACTCATCGATGTCAGTCAATATCAGCCTGGATTATATCTGCTCAAGACCAGCTGTCAACATGATATCGATGCCTGTAAGATTTTAATCGAATGAGTAAAAGTAAGAAACCTTAATCATTACTAAATAATACCTTTATGAAAAAAATTGTATTATCATTTGCATTCCTTTTTAGCCTGCTACTAGCAAAAGCTGAAGAACGGATCGTTTATTCCCAGAACTTTGAAAACGCAACAGTAGGAACGGAAGCGCTGGACAATGTGCAGGTCCACAATTTTAATGCCGGCGGCGGTGCCAGTTGGACGTATGATCTGGCAACGGATGACCAGGCAATTTCCGGTAACAAATCGGCTCATTTGACCATCCAGAATGCCGGAGATCAATGGTGGGGGCTACAGTTTAAAGTTGAAGATGCCGCTCTGTCCACGGTGGGGAAAGGATTGAAATACCGGATTTCATTTAAAATCAAGTCCTCGACGGACAATAATCATTTTCAGTTTCGCATGGAAGGAACGAGCGCTTTCGGTCAAGACATCACGATTCCGAAAGCCAATGTTGTTCAGGAGGTGACACTGGAATCGACTCCGATGGAAGGAACCGGAACGGCCAATTTTTTATGGGCCTTCGGTTATGAATCAAACCCCGGAGAAATCTGGATTGATGATATTGTCGTAACCGAGTTATACACGCCGTTAAATTTTTCGGAAAATTTCGATCATACGACGACGACAGCCTCGACAATCGGTGATTTTTCGTTGGGAAACTATGAAGGAAGTGCCTGGACGTTTGGTGTCGAACCGGTTGGCAAGGATACAACCAATAAATGTGTCGGATTAAACATAACCGAAAACAGCGTTGATTGGTGGGTGCTCCAATATAAAGTGGAGAAGTTTCCGGTCATTAAAGACAAGCAATATATCATCAAATTTAAGGCAAAATCCGGATTGCCCAATTTGTTTAATTTCAGAGTGGAAGGTACCAGTGATTATATGACCATGCTTACCACGAAAGGAGGGAACGGAGCCTTTGACGAATATACGTGCGAAACACCCCCTATGCAACGAAGCGGTGTGGCCAACTTTTTATGGGCTTTCGGCAAACCGACCAAACCCGATAAATTTTACCTCGATGATATTTCATTTCAGGAGAAGCCGGTATATGCCGATACGACAAAAATCTCACGGTTAACCCTGAATGACTTCACCTCGGATGTCCATATGACTCCGGCTTTCAACCCAACCATAACGAATTATAATGCCATCGTTCCATTTAATAAAGAATCGATAACCTTTTTACCTGCTACCGATTCCTTAGGGGAAATCTTTATTAACGACCAGGCTGTTAGAAACGGATCATCCGTCAATTATCCGTTGGCGGTAGGCGATAACTATGTAACCATTAAGGTGCAGGATACCGTATCGAATGCCACAATCGTTTATTCGTTCAAGATCGACCGGAAGGCAGATCCGGCTTCGGCCTATTTGGAAAATTTCCGTCCGCAGATACATTATACTCCGGAACGTGGATGGTGTAACGATCCGAACGGACTTGTTTACTACGATGGGGAGTATCATTTCTTCCATCAATACAATCCGAACAGCAAATGGTGGGGGGTGTATAACTCATACATTAGCCGCTGGCAGCCAGTGTACTGGGGCCATGCTATTTCAAAGGATTTAGTTCATTGGGAAGAGTATCCGATTGCACTTTATCCGGACAACTATGGCTCTATGTGGTCTGGCTCGGCTGTTGTCGATGAAAACAATACGACGGGGTTATTCTCAACTCTCCCTGAAAAAAAGGGTCTTGTCATTATTTATTCGACTGCTGCAGCCGGGACCGCACAATCCATGGCGTATTCGTTGGATAAAGGCCGTACCTGGTTAAAGTACAATGATGGAAAACCGGTGGTTGCTCAAAGTCAGGATCCTGCTAACAATCCCGGTGATTTCCGCGATCCAAAAGTTTTCTGGCATGAAGAAAGCGGAAAATGGATGATGGTTGTCGCCGGAGGACCACTTCGCTTTTTCTCTTCTCCAAACCTGATTGACTGGACGGCTGAAAGCTCATACCAAGCCAGTCTCAGCGTCGATGGAAAAACCATCGATCCGATCACAACCGAATGTCCGGACTTTTTCAGATTACCGGTTGAAAATACGACTGAGACCAAATGGGTACTTAGTGGTGGCGGAAAATTTTATATGATCGGAGATTTCAAAGCTGTTGATGGCAAATGGTATTTCATACCCGACGATAACAATGCCCGTCCTGTTATGAATTTCGGACCTGATTTTTATGCGACTCAAACGTATTCAAATGAAAAAACCGGTAGAAGAATTGCAACCAGTTGGATTTCAAACGGACAGTATCAGGCAGATTTGGGAAATGTGACCGATCCGTATAATGGTACCTATACGTTGAATTACGAACTGAAGTTAAAGAAAAACACTGCCGGAAATATTGGTTTGTATCAGACTCCGGTCAAAGAATATGAGTCGCTCCGTGGTATTCCGCGTGACATCTCTGATTATACATTGGTTCCTGACGGACCGAATCCGTTATCTTACTTGCAACGGTCCTTATATGAGATTGAAGCCGAGTTTACCCCTGATAATAATACAACGCGGGTGGGTTTTAAATTGAGAACCGGAACAACTCAGCAGACCCTTGTGTACTATGATTATACGACCAAAACGATCTGTATTGACCGCGGAACGTCTGGCATCATTCCTAACAACAATTTCCTAAGTACGTATTCACAAAAGGTCGATCCTGCCAGTGACGGAAAAATAAAGATGCACATTTTTGTTGACTGGTCGACGATCGAAGTCTTTGTCAATGACGGAGAAGCAGCCGGAGTGGCGTATATATTTCCGGATGCTGCAAGCAACAACGCATCAGTCTATACGGAAGGTGGAAAGGCTGTTGTGACGATGAAAGAATATCCGTTGAAAAGAATCTGGTCTGATAGTGGTGAGACGTTGGATGACAGCGATCATACGACCTCTCTGTCTCTTGATAATCAGCACACAGTGAAGGTTGTCGGACGCGAGGGGCTGCTGACAATCGAAAACGTAGGAGATAAAAATGCCACCGCTCAACTTTTTTCAATCAAAGGGAACCTGTTGAAGACCGTTCAATTGATGTCCGATAATACAACGCATTTGAATTTAAAAACAGGCTTTTATCTTGTAAAAGTGACGAATGACAAACAAACGACTGTCTATAAGGTTGTTCTATAGATGCTTATTTACTAAATCCATTAATCAAATAGCTAAGAACAATATGAAACAAGCATGCTTGCAAAGCGTCCAATTAGATGATCATTGCTACATGCGGGTTTCCTATGATCTTGGTGAAACTAATAACTAAAATCATATGAAAAGCAAGTTAGTAACCTTTTTTTTGATTATGCTGCCTTTTGCATCGTTTGGTGAGAATAATGTGGTTTATTCCGAGAATTTTGAAAATGCTTCTGTCACAGAAACGACATTAGGCAATGCTGCTGCTATGAATTACGGCGGTGGCGCTCTCTGGACGTTCGGTTTGGAAACTAATTATCCGATTGACGGTGCAAAGTCGGCTTATTTTAACATTACGAACACCGGTTCGGACTGGTGGACACTTCAATACCGCATCGATTCAAAATTTGCGGTAAAACAAGGCGCTCAGTATAAAGTGTCATTCAAGATCCAATCATCGATAGCCAGTACCATTAAATTCAGAGTGGAGG
The DNA here is from genome assembly GCA_030706285.1 of Bacteroidota bacterium. GTDB lineage: Bacteria > Bacteroidota > Bacteroidia > Bacteroidales > UBA1402 > UBA8389. The sequence goes on along the minus strand of JAUZOU010000006.1, from coordinate 9,684 downwards.
CCACCGCAGATTTTACGCAGATGCTCAATTTGAAAGGCGGATACAACCTTGAGGAATATTCGATCACGACAAGTCCGATGGACAGGGACGGCGACAATGCCAATTTTATGTTTGCCTTTGGCAGTCCTGCCGTTCCTACCGAAATCTGGCTGGATGATATTGTGATCGAAGAACTTGGAACAACCGCGGTAAATAAGCCTTCTTTAAAGAACTTTGCCGTTCATTATTCCGATAATGGACTGACCGTCGATAGTCCTCAACCTTGTTCATTGGAAATCTTTGACACGATGGGAAAATTGCTGGCCTCCTATGCCAATATTAAAAGCGGTGAGACAACGATTCCTTTAACGATTCGCCATCAAGTCGTTTTAGTCAAGGCTCAACATGCCGGTTTTATGGTTCAAAAGAAAGTATTGGTTAACTAAAATTGGAAAATTAACATCGAGAGCCATTATGCCTCAGGTTGCTGCTGCATCTTGGCTCTCGTTTTTTCAGTTTTTCTGTTCTCAGGTGTTTTTCAATGGGTATGGTCTGATGAAAAATCTTTATCATCAATTGTTGTTTGTGTTGATTTGGTCCTTCCTTTATACGAACGGATATGCTGCAGGATTTACCAACCCCATTTCACCCTATACTCCGGAAGATTTTGCAAATCCTGGGGCCGTCTGTCAACATGGCTATTATTATGCTGTGAATGCAGAAGCAAATTGTTCGAAGATAGTTGTGTATAAATCGGACAAGCTGGAGACGCTGTATGATAGCCCGAAAGTCATTGTTTGGGAGGCTCCGGCGGGTACCGATCATAGTGAAGCAATCTGGGCTCCCTATTTACAGTATATCCAAGGCAGTTGGTACATTTATTATACGGCAACGTGGAATGAGGTACTCCAGTATCATAGAATGTTTGTCATTAAATCGGACAGTCAGGATCCGCAGAGCCATTATTCCGATTGTGGCAGTGTCTATGCAAGCAATACAGATTTTTACGCGATTGATGGTAAAGTCATTATAAAACCAACCGACGGATCGATGTATTTTGTCTGGTCGGGTGCATCCAGACTACCCTATCAGTCTATCTATATAGCCCCAATGGATTCGCCGATTCATATCAGCGGGAAAGCCGTTTTGATAAGCGGTTCTATGGCCAGCTGGGAAAATGAAGTTCATGAGGCTCCGGCATATCTTTATCGAAATGGAAAATCGATCATTGTTTATTCGACCGGACAATTATTGAATGCCGGTGCTGCCGGCTATAAAATGGGTATGCTGACCAATATCGACGGTAATTATCTGAATGCAACTTCATGGAAAAAGAGCGATACGGCAGTTTTTCAATGTTGGAACGGAACGGGAGGAAGGGTCTATGCACCAGGTGCGTGTTGTTTCATTAAATCACCCGACGGAACGGAAGACTGGATGATTTACCATGCCAAGCATTTTGCCGATGATCAGTATAACAGAGAAATCCGTGCTCAAAAGTTCACCTGGGATTCAGCCGATCATCCGTTGTTCGATCATCCGGTTCCTGCTGGTATTGTTTTGGCTGTTCCTTCCGGACAAGAGCCCAATCCATCAGAAATTAGTTCCGGATCGATCTACAAAATAACGGCTAAACATAGTTTGAAAGCACTCTCTGTCACCGGGTCGTCTTTGAAGGCGGGCGCTTCGATGGAACAAAGATTTTATGACGGTTCTTCCGGTCAAAAATGGGTAATAAAAGACTTAAATAATGGATACTACAACATTGAATCATTTGACAGCGGAATGGCATTAGCCGTTCAAAATGGTTCAGTCGATAGTGGAGCAGGTATCATTCAGCAAAACTATTCAGGACTGGATGACGAACAATGGAAACTATGCAATTTAGGTGATGGCAATTATGTTATTACGTCAAAAAAAAGTCAAAAATGCCTGGAGGTCAAAGAGGCTTCTGTATCAGAAGGGGCGCGGTTGGATCAATCGCTTTTTTTAGGAAATGAGTGTCAGGAATGGCAATTGGAGCAATCAGGTATGTCAACAATATCACAGGTTACGGCAAAAAATAATAATTTTGGGTATGAAATAGCGGTTTCCCCCAGTTCTGAAAGAAATTGTATAGACATTCAGGCAACAAACGATAAACAAATACAATCGGTAGTATTGGTCGATTTATCCGGAAAACAAATACAATCGGTTGTTGCTGGTTGTGAGAATCCTATCCGGCTGGATATTTCAGGAATAAGCCGCGGATGCTATTTCCTGAAGATACTGGCAAATTATCGAATGTCTGTCAGAAAGATAGTGATAAATTAAACAGGCTGCTTCAGATTATAACTGTCACGGCTAATTCAAATAGTTATTAAATATGTATCGAATGAAAATAACTTTAAAAGCAGGTTTGATCATAGGGCTTATTTTTTATTCTTTTTTAGCCTATTCATGCACCAGGGAAGCGGATGATCATCAGAAAGGCTCCAATGACACAATACCAAGTGGAACAGATCCGAGCTATAATTTAAATCTAAAAGACATAGTGATGCGTGATCCCTTTGTCTTTGTGGATACCATTGCGAAGAAATATTATATCCACGCCAGTTCGGGAGATAATCAATCGTTTACTGTCTACGAAAGTAAGGATCTTGCTAAATGGAAATGTTTGGGCAAGTCGTTTATCGCTTCTCAGACTTTTTGGGGTAAAAGCGACTTTTGGGCACCCGATCTGTTCGAATATTCAGGAAAGTATTACATGATTGCTACTTTCAGTGCCCCAGGCTATCACAGAGGCTGTTCCATTCTGGTATCGGATACTCCTGAAGGACCATATGAACCCTTGACCAACAAACCGATAACCCCGAAGAACTGGGGTTGTTTGGACGGGACCCTCGTGATTGACAGCGGCCAACCATATTTGTTGTATTGCCATGAATGGCTCGAAACGATCGACGGTCAGGTCTGCCTTCAAAAGCTAACACCCGATTTGACTGCGACGGTCGGAGACCCGGTGGTTTTGTTCAATGCGTCATCAGCTTCGTGGGTAGGAGATATATCCAGCGGTGCTGTAACCGGCAAGGTGACGGATGCTCCTTTTATTTACCGGGTTTCGGCTAAGGAAGTGTATATGATTTGGTCGAGTTTTGCCAAGAAAGATGGTAAATATTCCATCGGATTGGCACGTTCTACCTCTGGCTCGATCTTCGGACCTTGGGTGCAAAGTGCCACCCCATTGAATGACGACGATGGTGGACATGCTATGTTTTTCAGAGATTTGGATGGCTACCTGAAGATTTCTTACCATGCTCCGAATACTTATCCGACTTATGTCTGCATCTATGATGTGGATATTTTCGAAGGGGCGGTAACCATTATTAAATAATTCAGCCAGATGAAAAAACTGATCGTTCAGCTTGTTTTTCTTTCCGTGTTGTTGCCATATAGTGTCAAATGCCGGGCCAAACTGTTTACTATTGAAAGTTCGGATATCATGATGGTGTTGCGGACAGAAAAAGATTCGGATGTCTCATTGGCCTATTTCGGCGATAAATTCTATGGCTATAACTCGTTGTCTAACAAACAGTTTCCAGCCCGTCCGGATACAAAAGAAGCCTTTACGCCGATGCTTTATCCTGCCTATGGAGGCCGAATGACGATCGAACCTATTTTAAAGTTGACTCATTTTGACGGAAATGAAACGTGTCAGATGAAACTGGATTCGGTTGCTCAAAGAAAAGTCAGCGAAAACATCAACCGGACAACGGTCTATTTGAGTGACAAACGGTATAAGTTGGCTGTCAGCATTGCATTTGATGCTTATTGGAAAGAGAACGTCATTACGCAGCAGGTGACTATTGCTAACCACGAAAAAGGACCTGTGTCTCTGGATCGGTTTTACTCTTCATATTTGCCGGTAGCTGCTTCTTCATATTACCTCACTCATTTTTACGGGACCTGGGCTGACGAAATGCAGATTGACGAAACAAAACTCAGTCAGGGAACGGTATCTATCGAGACCAAAAAAGAAGTGAGGGCCACGCAATCTGAGAATCCTTCTTTTATGCTGGCGTTAAATCAACCGGCCAAACCGGATTGTGGAGATATCATTATGGGCGCACTGGCCTGGTCCGGAAATTTTAAACTAAATTTTGAGGTGGATGAATGCAACACCCTGAATATTTTGTCGGGGATAAATCCGTTTGCCTCTTCTTATAAACTTCCCTCGAAACAAACGTTTGTTACCCCAAAGATGATTATAACATACAGTCATACAGGCTACGGACAAGCATCCAGGAATCTGCACGATTGGGCGCTCGGTTACAATCTGAAGGGTGGAAATCAACCTGGGAAAGTGGTGCTAAACAGTTGGGAAGGAACGTCCTTTAATTTTAATGAGGAGGTCATTAAAACGATGATAGATAACGCGGCTAAATTGGGCATTGAGACGTTTGTACTGGATGATGGCTGGTTCGGAAATAACTACCCTAGAAATTCTGACCAACAAGGTTTGGGCGACTGGCAGGTCAATCGGAAAAAGCTGCCGCATGGAGTTGATGCGCTGGCTAATTATGCGGTGTCGAAAGGTTTGAAATTCGGTATCTGGATTGAACCGGAGATGGTTAATCCTCAAAGTGATTTAGCAAAAGCCAAGCCGTCCTGGATTGTCAAAAGCCCTTACAGAGAGATTCCGACATTGAGAAACCAGTGGCTGTTGGATCTCTCAAATCCTGCCGTCCAGAACTATGTTTATCAAACGGTTAAGCAGACTATCGGTCTTTCAAAAAACATTTCCTACCTGAAATGGGATGCCAACCGGCATGTGGAAAGCTTCGGATCGACGTATCTGCCAAAAGACAAACAGAGTCATTTCTGGATTGACTACGTCAACGGGCTTTATTCGGTGTATCAAAGACTCCGAAACGACTTCCCCGATATTGAAATACAATTGTGTGCTTCCGGAGGTGGAAGACTGGATTTCGGCGCGCTGCAATATCACAATGAATTTTGGACCAGTGACGATACCGATCCTTTTCAACGACTGAAAATCCAGTTTGCCACCAATCTGATTTATCCGCCGAAAGCAACGGCTGCTCATGTTTCGAAAAGCCCGAACTATCAAACGGGAAATACGTCTTCATTGAAATTTAGATTTCATGTCGCTATGATGGGACGCCTGGGCATTGAATTGCAGCCCAAGGATTTATCTGAGCAGGAGTTGAGTTTTGTAAAATCTTGTATTTCTGATTATAAATCGATCAGGCATATTGTCGATTTTGGTGACTGGTATCCTCTGCATAGTCCTTATTCAGGCGATAACTATGCAGCGACTCAATTTGTCACCAAGGATAAGAAAGAAGCCTTGCTTTTTGCTTTCAGTATGGATTTTCATCCCAGGACATATATGCCGGTTTTCAAATTAGCCGGTTTAGACAGCCATAAGATGTATAAGGTGATGGAAATCTGCACATCGGAAAGAAGCTCTTTTTGGGGAAATAACATGAGTTTCTCCGGGGATTACCTGATGAATGCCGGAGTAAATCTCAATCTGAATCTGCGAGGTGAAAGCTCGTTGTTTTACCTTCAGGAACAATAAGCGGGAAGTTTTAGCCGGCAGCTTTCAATTGCCGTTCTGTTAGCCAAGACAGTCGTGGCGGTTATAACAATTGGGGGTAACTGCTTACCGTAGGCAGTTACCCCCAATCAGTATTGACTATCCGACCCGGTCCCAGTTAATGGGCTTTTACCGGAATTCTTTCGATTTCCTTCACGGTATCGAAGTGGAGACCGGTTTTGTCAATGGACTTTTACCAGCCTGAGATAATCCAACATGGCCTGGTTGACGGTCAGGTTCATATTATCGTTATAAGGCATGTAGGCGAGTTTGATGGTATGTGTTCCTTTGCTCAGCTTACAGAGGACAGGGTTGCTCCAGCCCCAGGCATTCCAAAGGTTAGTGCCTCTTTGAGGAAAAACCTGAATGCCGGCAACAGTTTCATCAATGAACAACGTGCGGATGGCGCATTTGTTTGACGTATTGACCGGTCCGTTGCCGTTGGCATAACGCCAGTCGATGGCATAGGTGCCTGTTTCCGCCACTTCGACAGGTATGATCACGTTTGGATTGACGGTTGTGCTGATTTCTATAAAACCGGTACCGGAGAAGTCCTTATAGTCTTTTGCGGCTTTGGTTGCATAGTCTTCGACTTCAAGAGTCCTTACCTGCGAGTAATAAGTCACAGGAGCACTGGCAAACGATTCATAACCGTTTTTTCCGACGGCGACCACTTGAAATTCGCCTTCCATCTCGTCGGGTATCCGGATCTGATTTTCCGTTGTCTGTTTCCAGGCCTTTCCATCATGAAGAATGGTATAGGCTGATTCTTCGTTATGCCGTTCCCATGTCAGTTTTCTTCCATTTGCCAATACAACCGGAGTTAACGGTGAATAATCGTTTTTAACAATCTTGATAGCGGCGGATGACAGGTTTCCGGATGATAACACGATGTTAATCATATGTTGCCCTTCGATGGTGCCGGGAATAAACGGTTTCACTTGTTTCCCATCCAGACTGAACGATTCGATGTGATTGCCCCAGCCGCTCAGCTCAATGTCCAAAAAGGCTTTTCGATAGCGGAAATGACTTAGGGAACGGTTACCGCTTAACGGTTCCGGTACGAAAGGTTCGAAGGCCAACCCATCCGGTTGAAACCGGAGGCCAAAAAACAAATGGTCAATAATGCTGAGGTTGCCGGACAAACTCCATAACATGTTGGCTGAATTGATTTGGGTGCCGAACCAGTCTCCCGAATAGTCCACAAAGTTTTCCTGATTGGTCAGAAACAAGGCGGCGGCTCTGTAGATGGCTCCTATGCTGTGCATGACGCCCTGGGTGTTTCCGGCTTTGGCACAAGCCCACATCCAGTAGCTTTGAACGAATGGCCAGATGCCGTCGTTGTGGTAGGGAGGAATGTCCGCGATGTTCGGAAAGAAACACGGCGTGCCGTATGTGAGGGAAGGAACGTTCGAAACCACTTTTTCAGCTCTGTGCTGATCGGCAATATCAAACAGGATACACAAAGCCTCGCCGAGTGTTTCACTACGAGGAGACAGTGTCATGGCGTTTCTGCCATAGCGGTATTGGCCGTAAAAGCCTTTGTCTTCCTGCCAGAGGTAGCGGTTGATTCCGGCTTTGATGGTTGCTGAAACGGCCTTGTATTTTCCGGCATTTTCTTTGTCACCCATTAGCGAAGCCATCTCGGCAAGTGTTGCGATGGCCTTGTAATGGACGGCACAGGTGCCTAGGTTTTCACTTTCGTAAATGTCGGCCGGTTGCATCCAGCGGGGATATTCCTGTTCACGCCAATCCAGAAAGGACGATTCGCCCCTGACAAGCCCGGTTTTTTCATCATAGACTGTCTTCAGGTCGTCTTCGACCGAACGTCTGATAATCGGATAAATAGTTTCCAGCCATTTCCTGTCTCCGGTTACCAGGTAGATTTCATAAGCCGCCACGGCCCAGATCATCCTGTCCGAGGATACAGGCCAGGCACCACCGGTACCTGTATCCTGAATAATCCGCCCTTTCGAATCGACTTTCCTCATCAGACTTTTCATCGAAACGGCCGGTTGCAGGTGGCCCATGGCCAGGATGGTGCTATAGCTGATATCCCTGGTCCAGACGCCGGCCCATTCCTTGCCGGTCCGCCAAGTGGAATCCGTTTCGACAGCTTTGCACATTTCTTCGAGGGACAAATTATACAAGGCATTTTCGAGTACAAGGTCCGAGGTGTACTGAGGAAAAGCTGCCATATCGGTACTGAGTTTCCAGCGTTTATCTTTCAATTGAGCCGGATCCAAGGGATTCAACAGCACTCTGAGCTCAAAGATATGATGCCCCGTTTCTTTCATCCTGAGTGATTCGTTGGACGGAAGATTGTCAAAATCCCAGGTTAGGGGAGGTGTATTTCCGGCTAGATAAACCCCTTTGAAATCTTCTTTAAAGATTTTCTTTCCGGTGGAAGTCAGGTAATACCCCTGCCGGTCGAAGGCATTGAACACGTCGCTCATGTCCACGCTGAAGATGACCGGAATGTTTGCCGGCAGCCACCTGTTTTCAGGTATTTTGTATTTATTGGTCCCTTGTTCTCCGAACCGGATTACCGGGACAACGAGACTGTCAACGTTGCCGGTCAGGCACAAAATAGTGTGATTGATCCCTGCCGGCATTTCGTTGTCGAATCCGTTAATACAAAACTTAAAACTGACAAGCGGTGATTTTTGAAAGAATCCGGGGCTTTTATAATTGGACATCAGTTCGGTAGACGATATCGCTTTCGCTTCGAATTCGTTTTGGACGATCCTGTCTTTGTACAGGCTATAGCCGGCAGTCGAATACAACGGCTTGTTCCCTGTGCAGGAAAGGCTGACTAGTGCGGCAAAAGGCACTAATAAAAACTGAAGATTCATGCTTTTTAAAATTCGAGTACGATCATTGTCCAGTATTTCAATGCAGGAACCTGAAAGGTCACTGTGCCGGCTTGTTGACTGAATGGCAGTTCCTGATAAAGGCTGCCTTCGCTGTCGGGGGTGGCAGCCCAGGCTTTTTTGACGGTTTGTCCTACAGTAAGGCTGACAGGCATCGATTTGATCAACAGCGGTTCAGCCTGTGTGCCATCCGCATCGCACCAATTCAGGTGAACGGCGTTTGTGAAATTCAACAGATGAACGACCTGTCTGGTTCCGACAAGCTTGGACAACGCAATCACTTTTCCGGTTTGGGGTGGCCATTGGACGATGCTGGCTTTACCGTTTGAACAGGTTACCGGCACTACGTTGAATTGACCGCCGTCACGCAACAGATTTTCGTAAGCGACCAGGAAATCGTAATAAGCAATGACGGACTTATCAAGCAATGGGCTCATTTCCAGATTGCTGTTCGGAAAATACTCCTTACCGAGCATGTGCTCTCCCAACTCGATGTGCGATCCTCCCAACGCAAAAATGACCGCCTCTGTCATCAATACGCCGGGTGTATTGAAGGTCCCTTTGTGTTCTGCCATCGAATAATTCATGTAGGCTGCCAGAACGGTGTTTTTCTTATTGTCAGTATAGGTCGCATTGTTATCGATGATTGTTTTGAGGTCAGCATATCCCGGTGCTTCGTTCCAGACTTCGTAATACTGAAAATCGACGTTCGATTCGGCAATCTTTTTTTGACCGAACGAACCGACGGCATTGAAAACGTTGTATTTTGACGGAAATGAGGCTTTCATCCTGTTGATGAACGTCTGAAAGCCGGCCGGCAGGTCAACCGGGTTGCCCTCATAGTTGAATTTGTCGCGTATACCTACCTGGTCAATGTGGTAACCGTCAAAATCATAAGCCGAATAGACGTCAGCCACCTGTTTGGTCATATAATCCAGCCACTCCTCATTGCCCGGATCCAGCAGGTAAATATTGCTTTTGAAGGGTTGCGAAAGATAAAGCGTCACTTTGTTGGTATGTTTCCTGTCTTCAAAAATAGACCATTCGTCTTTAACACCGTCTTTTGCTGCATCATTCAAGGCTCCGTAACAAAGGTTGTAGAACATGCTTTTCATGTTCCTGGCCTTGGCCTCTTTGAGGTAAGAATTAATGGTGGAACGGTAACAAACCGTCGACGAAATGTTCAGCCAGCTTGCCGATGGAGATAGCGCCGTTCCTGCAAGCGGTTTT
>JAUZOU010000599.1 GCA_030706285.1 Bacteroidota bacterium | reverse complement strand
GGAATGTCAGCTCCCTGAAGACGACGATTCTGCAGACACGTACACTTGATGCCGGTCAAAGCGTGGGGTACGGCCGGAAAGGTATGCTGACACGGAAATCCAGGATCGCTACTATTCCAATTGGCTATGCCGATGGGCTCGACCGTCACCTGGGCAATGGACATGGTGAAGTGGTCATAAACGGCAAGCGGGCTCCGATTGTCGGGAACATCTGTATGGATGCCTGCATGGTCGATATCACAGATATTGATGCCGAAGAGGGTGATCAGGTGATCCTGTTCGGAGATGAACTACCCTTGTCTGAAGTCGCTGAAAAGCTGGGAACTATCCCGTATGAAATTTTGACATCTGTTTCCAACCGGGTCAAGCGGATTTATTATCAGGAATAGCCGTTGCCCGCCGTTTTTTTGCCGGATACTGAACGATCCGGGCAAACCGGACGTTGAAAGGATCATGGAACAGACTGCCTCTGTCACAGGTGTATGCTGACCTGAAAGGATGCTTTTTGCTTCTTTTTGGCTGGATTATTGCACACATTTGATATATTTGTGTAATTTTGTGACGAATTTTTAAACACTACATTATGTCAAACAACTTACTTAAAGGAAAGCGCGGAATAGTATTCGGTGCGCTCAATGAGATGTCTATTGCTTGGAAAGTAGCTGAGCGTGCTGTGGAAGAAGGTGCCATCATTACGTTAACAAATACGCCGGTGGCCTGCCGGATGGGAACAGTGACTGAACTGAGTAAGCGTTTGAATGCCGAGTTGATTCCGGCTGATGCCACTAACGTGGATGATCTTGAAATGGTCTTTTCCAAATCGCAGGAAGCTCTTGGCGGGAATATCGTTTTTGTTCTTCATTCCATCGGTATGTCTCCTAACGTACGAAAGAAACGGACTTACGATGATCTGGATTACAACTTGTTGTCTTCAACTTTAGACATTTCAGCTATTTCATTTCACAAAATGATACAGATTGCCAAAAAAATGGATGCCATTGCTGAAGGCGGATCCATTTTGGCGTTGACGTATGTGGCTTCTCAGCGGACCTTCTATGGTTACAATGACATGGCCGATGCCAAATCATTGCTCGAATCGATTGCACGAAGTTTCGGTTATATCTATGGCCGGGAGAAAGGGGTCCGTATCAACACGGTTTCACAGTCTCCGACAATGACGACGGCCGGAAGTGGCATCAAAGGGTTCGACGGCCTGATGGACTTTTCAGACAAGATGTCTCCGCTGGGAAATGCGACAGCTGATGAATGTGCCAACTATTGTATCGTCATGTTCTCTGACTTGACACGGAAAGTGACCATGCAAAACCTTTTCCACGATGGCGGATTCTCGAGTATGGGCATGAGCCTGCGAGCCATGAACCAGTACAACAAGAGCTTTGATGAATTCAAGGACGAAAACGGCAATCTTATTTACGGGTAATCAATTGTTCTACTGATTGATATCTCTAGAATAGTTGCGTGTGGAACCTGACCTGCTTTATAGCGGCTCTTTTTTGACGGACATATATTTTCATGTGTCGATTGTTTCTATAACTTTGTGGCCAATTTTTAAGAAGGTAGTCAAAAGATGCTCATTAAGTTATATACTGACAATCCGAATATCAAGGTGATTCAAAAAATCGCGAATGCCTTGCGGGAGGGTGGTTTAATCATTTACCCCACTGACACGGTGTATGCCATTGGCTGTGATATCTTTCATGCCCGCGCGGTCGAAAAAATTTGTCAGCTTAAGAGGGAAGATCCCAGAAAAGCCAATTTGTCG
>JAUZOU010000598.1 GCA_030706285.1 Bacteroidota bacterium | reverse complement strand
TGAATACAACCGGATAATTAAGCTTGCTTCCTGAATTTAACCAAACAGAGGATCCGTCAGGTAAATTGACTTGTGAAAGCATTCCGTCCGGAGCAGTCACTTCCTGATATACCGCCTGAGTTGTCATAGGCATTTTTTGATGCATCAAATAGCCCATTAAAAGCAAAAGAGGCAAAAACAGGATGGCTGCTATTCGTTGCCACCAAATCATAACAGGAGCCTTTGTCCAGTTTTGCTTGACTATTTTTTTCATCACCCTGGACTTGGCCGACTCAACATTGATCGATTCAGGGGGAAAGGCAGGATGGGAGGCATGCCAAATATTCCTAACCTGATTGAAATAAATCCGGTTGTCGGCGCTTTCGTTTAACCATGCTTCCAAATCGTTTTTTTCTTCTGAAGTAAGTTCTCCCGAAAGCAATTTGGAAAGTAATAGGTCAATATGGGTATTATCTTGCATGTCCATTCACTTCATCTATCAAAACGACGTTTTAAAAATCAAATTCCACACTCAGTTTTATTTATTTATGATAGTATCAAAGCTGCCAAAACAAGGAAGAACTCTTTCAGGTAATTCCGAAGCAATCCGATCGCTTTCCCAATGCGTACTTCAACGGTTCGTACGGAAACTTGTTGCTTAAGGGCTATTTCCTTATAATTCAACCCTTCAAATCGATTCATTTGAAATGCCTCCCTACACAGTTCCGGTAATTTATCCAAGGCTTCCGTTAACTGTTCTTGTAAATCGGAATAGAGTATGTATTTTTCCGTATCAATTTCCCCAATTTGGCCTAATCCCAGTGTATAAGATTCATATTCATTGACGACCTGATTATGCCTGATTTCATCCAGACAACTATTTTGGACCGATTTGAGCAGAAAAGATTTTAGGGAGGTTTCGATTTCCAATTTCTCACGATCCGACCACAATCTTAATAAAACAGTCTGAACGATATCTTCACAACAAACCCGGTCATGAAGGATGGTTCCACCAAATAAGACCAAATCCTTGTAATATTTTTGAAATAAGATCGTGAAGGCTTCTTGGTTCCCCTGTTTTAGTTCAGAAAGTAGAAAGTGTTCATCAATCATGGTAAAGCTTGCATTGCAAGAGTACTGAGAATCATTATTGTTCCTGAAAATCGGCATAAAACTATAAATAAAATTTGAATATGCCTGAAACTATTTTGAGGAATCCGGTCTGCTATAACGAAATGCGAACAAACAGACGGATAGACAGCCTGACTCTCACTTGATGCCCGCCGAGAGTATAAAACCGCTGTTGGCTGATTTTCTTGCGAGTATTGACGGTTTCATTCCTACTGGAACTTTATGATGCTTCACGGTTAACCTTGCCGGTAAGCCATTCTCCGGCAGGGATGACCACCATTCCGCCGCCAACCCGATTTGCCTCACCAATAGCATCGGCAATGGCCTTTGTCGTTTTTACTTTATCCCAGGCAATGGCTCCGAAATCTGTAATCGTAAATCGCTGGCAGTTGTCAAAATTCGGTATGCTAATGTCCGGCATGTCAAACGGAGCCTGAATAGTAAGAGTGGTCGTGCCAACGACATGTCCCTTTTGTTGAAATGACAACAGAAAGAACGAGAGCAGAAACATCAAGGTGACTATCGGCTTCTTTGTGAACATGAAAGGATAATATATTTAAAATCAATCATATAGTATAAAAATCCGATCCGCTTTTATTCTGTCGGTATTATTCCGTTTTTTGAAGTTCCACCGCATAGACACTTTCATAACCTTCGAAATTGGCACGGAAGATAATCCATTTC
>JAUZOU010000597.1 GCA_030706285.1 Bacteroidota bacterium | reverse complement strand
AGAAGCAAATTGATCCATGATGCCACAGTTGACACCGCAATAATGATGTTCGGTAGCCTGTCCGATTTTTGCCAGTTCAAACTTGTCGATGCCACAATTGAATAGTTCATTCAACGCAAAAGCGAATGTACTTTCCAATGCGGCAGAAGAAGACATACCTGCACCAAGAGGCACATCACCGGCAAAGGCAGTATCGAACCCTTTGATGTCGGCGCCACGTTTAATCATCTCACGGCAAACACCGAAAATATATCTTGCCCAGCTTGCCCTTGGAGCATCCTCCTCATTCAGGCCAAACTCTACATAATCTTTTAAGTCAATGGAATAGGCACGAACCTTGTTTGTTCCGTTGATTTTGATTTCTGCAATCATGCCTTTATCGACAGCGCCAGGAAATACAAATCCACCATTGTAGTCAGTATGTTCTCCGATCAGATTGATACGACCAGGAGAGGCATAGACTGAACCTACTTCGTCATTAAAATGTTTTCTGAAACGACTTCTTACATATTCAATGTCCATAATACAACAATTTATTTTTTGATTCTAATTTGAGAGCCTTTATAAGTAAACCACATGATGTAGGCATAATAGATGAACAGGCAGCAGAACACAGCCTTCAGACCGATAGAATCTTCGATAAGTCCCATCAACGGCATCAGGACGGCAGCGCCGATCACACCGGTATTGATGATACCGGAAGCATTTTTCGTATGAGGACCGAGATCTTCAAGACCGAGGTTGAAAATACATGGCCACATGATTGAGTGGAACAGACCGGTTAGGATAAGGAACCAAACTGACATCGGACCATCGACAACAATTGACAAAGCAACAAACAACGCACTGATGGATAAAGCAAACAGCAACACTTTTTTCGAGTCGAACTTACCAAGGATGACAGAACCGCAAGCACGACCGATCAACATACCGAACCAGTACAATACCAGAATGGAAGTAGCTTCAGTCATATTCATTCCGAGGAAGCTAAAGAAATCCGATACAAATCCTGGGATCAAGGCAGCTGATGTCAGGCCAAGGCCTTCCATGCGCTGTGGCAGAAAACTCGGAATACCAATTTCAACACCCATGTAACAGAAAATACCCAAAAGGCCCAGGAATACATGCGGATATTTGAAAATGCTTTTGTGATATTCTTTGACCTCACCATCACTGCCGGTTTGTTCTTCTTCTTTGATGGAGGGTAATTTCAGTGCCATCAGAATGACACAAAGAACCAACGTAAAGATACCCAAACCAAGGAATGGGGTCTTAATAGCTGAAGCAGACGGGGCTGTTCCATTATTCGAAACAATCAGGATTGAAACGAACATTGGAGCCAATGTCGTAGCCAGAGAATTCAATGTTTGATTCAGCGTCATCCGGCTTGCAGCCGATTCCTTCGTTCCAAGAGCCTTTACATAAGGATTGGTCACCAATTGCAGAAAAACGATACCGATGGCTACCACAAACATACAGCTGAGAAATACATAATAAATGGATCCTGTCCCGGCAAACGTACCGATGGCAAAATAATTAAGTATGAATCCAAGGCCAATGATTGCAATGCCAAGTACCAGGGTTTTCTTATAACCAAGTCTGTTCATCAGCATGGCTAATGGAATTGACAAAACATACGCACCATAAAAGGCGGTATTGACCAATTGTCCCTGAGCCGCATTCAGGTTGAATGCTGCTTTGCAGAAATTGATCATAGAATTGTTCATGGTCGTTATGAATCCCAAAAGGAAGCTGACGACGAACATCACGGTTAGAGCGAACGCAAAGTTCTGT
>JAUZOU010000596.1 GCA_030706285.1 Bacteroidota bacterium | reverse complement strand
GCATACTGATCCATCGCAATGGCATACATGGAGTCGATGGATAAATTGCCCATAGCCCCAAATGTTTCAGCCATGACATAGGGTTTATCCCAATTATAGGCTGCAGAACTGATCAATTTGTAAAATTTTTCAGCAGGCCGGTTTCCTCCTATTTTATCGATACCTGGTATAGACAGATACTTGAAACATTTCATCAAATCACCAGACACACCAACCGGATTGACCACTTCTTCCTGATCCTGATGCCCGGTAGCTCTGATACCATGAGCAACAGACCAGTCATTGACACCTTTCGTATAACCGGTCGCATAAAGTTCACTGCGAAAGCCGAACAGATAATTTCTGGCAGCCTGTGTTTCAGGGCCAATATCATACCACAGGGCCGGATAAAGGGTGGCAGGACTGAAACCATATTTCTTGACAAACTTATCATTGAATGCCGGTGTCCACATACGTCCTTTAGCCCTGTACAGGGTTGGCTCATCAAAGAAGCTCCGTTTGATGACTGATCCGAAATAGCCTTTGAACCGGTTATAATACGCCTGGTGAGTCATGTCAATGAAACAATTCACAGCTGCCGGGTCCAAATAATCGACAATGGGCTCCTCATCAGGTACGAGATAAAAAAAGAACAACTTGAAATGGCCTGACGGCATGTGCCATTTCAGTCGATTGGCATACACATTTGGGGCCAGGTCGTACCGGACATGAGTGACAGTATCCATACCGACAACGGCCATAATAGTGCCTTCTGGTATTCGCCGGTATAAGACACCTGGCCCGGTCACACTTTCTTCGATTTTTTCCAGCCTTTTCAACGTCATCTGCGGATAGCGCTGCTTGAAACGAGGAATCGTATCTGCATTGGTTGCTCCGGCACTTCCGCTCGGGAAACCAAATTCATCATACAGACTCATGGAAAGGCCAAGTTCTCTGGCTTTGGCCAGTGTCTTTCCGTAGAGTTTGAAATAGGCATCGCTTAAATACTCAGGTTTGAGCCTACTTCCATAGCCAACCACCGCAAAACCTCCATAACCATCATGAAAACAAAAAGAAGTCATCTGCTTGGCAACGGTATCCGCTACCACAGAATCATTCCAGAAATACAGCGGCTGAGGCCGGTATTTCATGGAAGGCCGCCTGAAATCAACTATTAAATCACTGGCAATGACGCCAGAGCTAATGCCAAAGGAGACTGACAGCAAAAACAGTCTGCAGAAAAAGCTATTCATGAACAACAATCGTTAATTGAGCCATTTGGCCAATTTTTCCGGCAAATAGTACGTTTGGTTTTTATCCACGTAAACAACAACCGTATTGAGCTGTATGTCTTTACCGTTCAGGTTTACCACATTGGAGTCGTCGGTGACTTTCAGAATATTCCCATTGTGTCTGACGGTAAGAACCGGATGTCCGGATAGAGCCGTCGTATCTGAAGCATAGGACATACCCTTGAATACCTCCGAATGTTTGGCAAAACAGGTAGCGGTCAATTCAGGCAATTTGTTTCCAATTTTCAACCATTGGCAAAGATAGTCGTTGATTTCCACATTAAACCGGACACCTGTCGGAATGGCATGATGAGGATGATAGGCGGCCATAAAAACGTCTTCACCTGTGTGTCCATGGGTCGTAAATCCAAATCCAGTGGAATCTGTCATGATTTCTGCCAGCAGACTTGCCAAAGCTGGTCCTTTCTTTCGTTGTTCTACCGTGATTGGACTCTTATCGTAATCCTTGGACTGATCGATTAATTCAAGCTGTTTATCGGATAAATTAAGGTGAGCATATTGCCTGATAAG
>JAUZOU010000595.1 GCA_030706285.1 Bacteroidota bacterium | reverse complement strand
GGAGAGAGGCGCCCGGAATTTTCGTCTTCCGAGGAGCGAAGCGACGCTTCGAAAATTCAGCCGAACGATACCCGGTTTTTAGTTTTTCGAATCGGAGCAAGTAGCGTGTCCGGGCTAGCGGAACGGCGACTTAAAGCAACCACCTGATCAGCACCTTCCCCATAACTACTATTGAAAATTTTAAACTTGCTGTTGATCGGGATGGACGTTAGTCCACAAGTTTTTAAATTGATCCATGATTTGCTCTGGGGTACATACTATTATTGCTATTTGTAATTGATTTTTAGATTTGTACAATAGTATTCAAATTTAGCCAGAATGGCATTCCATTGTTTTTGATTGAACATACATACGACTTTATTATCCTTTTCGAAGACTAATGTATAGCTGAATCCTAATTGTTTTAATGTCCTCACCTGAACGCCCTTAATATGAGTGACGACTTTATCCACCTCTTTGTATTTTTCCGTGAAATCAAGAATGCCGGCCAAAAATTGATAGGTCTCTTTTGCACTGCCTTTAAAATAATCAACTTCGTAGGCCCCCTTTGTACAATCGTCGAAATATAACTGATAGCCCCACAATGAGAAGGTATCAGCTTTGCATGGAACATCAAGTGCCTTCCAATGAGACAAATACGTTTCTGAGATTTTGTCTGAAAAGACGGTCTCCAGTTTATAGGTTTGAGAAAAAAGACGGATGGAAATAAAGCAAATAACGGCAATCAGAATAATTTTTTTCATTTTAATAGGGCTATTTAATTGTTCGTTTATGGTCAATTTATGGCATTGGCTGTCGTGAAGCGATCAGGTAAATGCGGGGCAGAACTTGTTAAAAACACGTCTGTTGTCAAGGCTAAAACGTGTGTATCATGCATAACTATATTCTTGCCTATAAATTAAGTTAACTAATCGGCTTTTTTATGGCGGCCAGATTGCGCTGGAGCCCATAAAGTCCGGTCCGTTGCAGACTGGAGTTTTCGAAATGCTTGGAGAAATCCGGTTCTGTCATGGTTTTCAGTTCCAATGGATTTAGCTGAAGGATTTCCGGAAGCAATGGCATTTCCGGCCGTTTTTGCTCTTGACTTTTACGGTTCCAGGGACAGACTTCTTGGCATTTGTCACATCCGAACAAACAAGTGTTTTCACCGCACAAAGCCGCTTCTTCAGGAGAAAAAGCACCTTTTTTTTCAATCGTGAGGTAGGAAAGGCATCGTCGGGCATCCAGCCCATTATTCTCGTCAAGGGCTTTGCCGGGGCAGGCATCGATGCATCGCCGGCATAAGCCGCAATGAGCGGTGGCGGATTTGTCGTAGTCCAATTGGATGTCGATGACTAATTCGCCTAGCAGAAACCAGGACCCTTTTCCGGTTACAATCAGTTGCCGGTTTTTACCAATCCAGCCAAGGCCTGCTTCCTGGGCCCAATATCGTTCAAAGAGCGGCGCAGAATCAGCGAACGCCCGGCCCGAAGCGTTGGCGCCTGCCTCATTGATGCGTTTAAGCAATTCATGCAGTTTGCCTCGTATCAATGGATGATAATCCGGATAATGAGCATAACGTGCGATGCCAAGACTCGTTTCCTGGGCGGTTAATGAATGGAAATAGCCCAAGGCGACGGAAATGACAGATTTAGCGCCTGGAACAAGTAGCGCCGGGTTCATTCGTTTTTCTGTATGGCGGACCAGATAGTCCATTTCACCGTTGAAATGTTGATCGATCCAACGTTTGTAATACTGAGTGTGTTCAGCCGGAAGGGTTGAGGCTGGTGCGACGCCACATGCTTCAAAGCCCAGGTTTAGGGCCTCT
>JAUZOU010000594.1 GCA_030706285.1 Bacteroidota bacterium | reverse complement strand
TGAAATATTGGATTCGGAAGAAATAAAACAAATTCTGAAAAATGGGAAATATGCTGTGATATCAATGTGCAGAGGCAATGAACCTTATCTTGTGACATTGAGTTATGGCTATGATGCTGAGCAGGAAGTGCTTTATTTCCATTGTTCAAAGCGAGGTTTGAAGATTGATTTTATTAAGTTAAATCCGATTGTTTGTGCGACCGTAATTGAGGATGGAGGTTATGTTGCAAATGAATGCGGACATCATTATCGAACAGCGGTTTTCTGGGGTAAGATGGAGATTGTTCAATCTACAGATGAAAAGAGATATGGGATGAAGGTTATTCTTAACCACCTGGAACATGATCGTGAAATTATACGAGCAAAGAGTGAAAAGTCTGAAGGTTTTTATCCAACAATGGAAGTTTTAAGATTAACAATAACCCAGATTCACGGAAAACAGGGAAGATAAAAAATAGCATTTTTTGAACGACAATCTCCTATGCAACTATCTTAAACACGTTGGAGGCTGAGAATCAGATGAGTATCTACGGAAAACCGGAATGGCCGATTTAGGACTTACAGGATTGTTTATCCGTTCATTTACACAATTCTCTGTAATACGTTTCGACGTCTTTCCAGTGATAGAAAGGAGCCACATCGCTTTTGACGGGGATGGTCGTTTCCTTTTCATTTAGCAGGAATTTGACCAGGATATCATCGGAACCATTTTTCCTGAAGAAGATGAGTTGAATGTTGGCAGCCATCGGGGTGACTTTATTGATGCTCCAGGCCTTGTAACAGTCGGTGGGCTCGTATACGGTCGTATCACAGGTGCCCAAATGCAGGATGGCAGCCAAAGGCGTGATGACGGTGTCGTGGCCGAACCTCAGATCGGCACCTTTCCGATGTTCAGCAATGGCTTTATCGGCAGAGTCAAGTATATCGGCAAGCAGATGCTTTTCATTGTCAACAGCCATGCCGTTGTTCAAGCCAGCATTGGCAAAGCAAACATAAAGTTCATAGTTCGCACATTGGAAGAGATCGAATAATTCTTCTTTCTCAAACAGATCGTAGAATGAAATATCCGTATCCAGATCTTGCATGTTTCCGGCCAGGGAGTATAAGGCGAACATCAGCTTGGTCGGCTCGTGCTTTTTGCCGATATACGAAGTGTCTGAAAATAAGGTCGAAATAAGGCGTTGCGGGTGTACGAGGCTTGCTTCGAGCTTTCGGTAGGAGTCTCTCCATGGACCTTTTTCGGAGCTAAAATTGATGGAACGTTTGCTGCGATAGTTCAGGTATTCCATGTACTGTTGGCTGGCATCCCTGTCTGTGGTCAATGCCGGGTTAAGTTCCTTCAGCCGTTCACAGAAAGCGTCCATGCTGAGAATGCACCGGATCACGATGGTCGAACGCGCTTTGATGTTGCTTCCAGTTCCGAATGCTTCGGGAAATGAATTGAACATGCGTTCCGCCAGTCCCCGTTGCTGACTCACACCAAGGGGAGTCAGGTCTCCTGAACGATTCTTGGTGATTTTCCAGAGTCGCTCCAGCCTGAAATATACATCCCTGCCCAGTAGGGTCAGCGCATTGTCCATTTGTGCTTTCTTGAACACATCAAGCACCCATTTGTAATCGGATTCATTGGTTAAGTATCTGGAACCATGCCTCCCGTAATGACTGATGTAAAATGGTTCATAACCATCCGGCGCAGGTGTCTGTACTGACTGAACGACCGGATACGCATACAAGACACCAGCTGTTTGACGGATATCGGAAAACAATTCATTTTTTGTTGTTTGCGCCTGCATGGGGAAAAATGAAAGACAGACGAAACAAAGAGGTAGTAATA
>JAUZOU010000593.1 GCA_030706285.1 Bacteroidota bacterium | reverse complement strand
TAACATCACGATACCATTCCGGCACTTCATATTGGGAAAGTGATTCCCAGGTAGGTGCAAATTTTCCGGTTGCCATGGGTTCGATGAGTGAATCTGGTTGTTGTTGTCCGAAAACGGATAATCCGATGCTTGTTAAGGCCGTCAGGATCAGAATAGACATCTTTTTCAACATGTTTTTATGGTATTTAAATAGAACACAAATAACGAAGTAAAAGATCGAATTTAGGTAGAAAAATCAGTCAAACAATGGCTGACAAGACGAAATCTGCCTTCAAGCAAACAAAATAGCTGTATGATGCCTGTTATAGTGAAGTGTTTTGTATGATTTTCAATAGTTCCGGCCAGGCTGCGCTGAGTTCGGCCATACTGTTGAACAGTAAATCGGTGCCGGCATCCAGTAGGTGGTGATCCTGCAGCTTTCCTGTATTGACGGCGATCGTGAAGATACCGGCACCCTTGGCAGCCTGGATGCCCAGAGGGGCATTTTCTACGACGATGGCATTTTGTGGCGTCGCATGTGCTTTGACCAGCCCTTTCAGGTAGGGCTCAGGGTTTGGTTTGCCGATGGTGACGTCGTAGGCGGTGACCATATCGGACCGGGTAAACTGGCCTGGGAAAAAGTGGTTCATTTTGGAGAGCAGCTTTTTTTGTCCGGAACCAGTGACCAGAATGCGTTTCAGGCCGTTGGCTTTGATTTGTTCCAGCAGTTCACGGGCACCCGGCATGACTGGGGCTTCGGCATGTGCGTCGAACAAGGCTGATTTCCTGGTATAGATTTGTTCGATTTCTTCAGGGGTGGCCTCGCGTCCGAGTTCACGTTGATAGACAATGTTGATGGTTCCGCTGCCTGTCCGTCCTTCATGCAGATAACCTTCTTCTTCCGTGAAAGGCAGCCCTTGTTCATGAAAGGTTTGACACCAGGCTTTGGTATGAGTGGGCATCGAATCGAACAGGACACCGTCCATATCAAAAAGGACAGCTTTGAGGTCGAACTGGGGATAATTTTTGGCAGAAAGGTAGGAACGAATGGCAGTTTGATACATCAGTCAGTTAATCAATCAGGTGAAAAAACGTAAAATGAGGTCGTTGCAATTGCCTGTGAACGACCTCATTTATACTTGTTAAGCAAATTGTTTATCAGTTCAGCCGTTTTTTGATGGCTTCGGATTCCTTTTCGTAACCCGGTTTGTCAAGCAGCGCGAACATATTTTTCTTGTAGGCTTCTACACCAGGCTGATTGAACGGATTGACTTCCAGCAGGTAGCCGCTGATACCGCAGGCTTTTTCAAAGAAATACAGCAGCTGACCAATGTAGAATTCATTCAGAACGGGCATTGAAATGTGCAGGTTGGGTACACCGCCGTCAATATGGGCAATTTGGGTACCTAGTTCAGCCATTTTGTTGACCTGATCGACCCGTTTGCCGGCCAGGAAGTTCAGGCCGTCCAGATTTTCGACGTCGGAAGGAATGACGACTTCGCGGTTGGCTTGGGCGACACTGATGACGGTTTCAAAAATGGTCCGTTCGCCTTCCTGAATCCATTGTCCCATGGAATGCAAATCGGTTGTCAGATCGACGGAAGCCGGGAAGAGTCCCTTGTTTTCTTTGCCTTCGCTTTCGCCGTACAGTTGTTTCCACCATTCGGAAACATAGTGAAGTTTGGGCTGGTAGTTGACCAGAATCTCAATTTTTTTGCCTTTTTTATAAAGCTCGTTGCGGACGGCTGCATAAATGGCGGCAGGATTGGCTTCGAACGGCGTATCCACACCGCAGCATTTTTCCATTGACAGGGCACCGGCCACCAATTGCTTGATGTCGTGTCCGGCTACGGCGAT
>JAUZOU010000592.1 GCA_030706285.1 Bacteroidota bacterium | reverse complement strand
TGATTGATTTCAACAAGATAATTGATCATCCAAACATCCTGATTGCTGCCGGTTTTTGGGAAGCCGACAGGTACGGGGCTGCTAAAACCTGTTACAAGTTGATGAGGACGATCGATGATCTGATTGACGACTATAAGTCGGCCCATCCGGTGATTACGAAGGCGGAACAAACCCGGCTGATGGCGGAGGTCAATCAATGGATCCGTGCCATTGCTGGTCAGAAAAGCGAAGAAACGCTATCCAAAGAGATACTGGATACCTTCAAGACGTACCAGATTCCGGTCTGGCCGATGGAAGCCTTTGCCAAATCCATGCTTTACGACATTCATCACGATGGATTTGCCAGCCTGCAAGCCTTTCTGGATTACGCAGAGGGAGCCTCTGTGGCCCCAGCTGCCATCTTTGTCCATTTATGTGGTCTGAACAGGACTAAAGAGGGGCAGTTTACGATGCCGGCCTTTGATGTTCAGGCGGCAGCTAGGCCGTGTGCGATTTTCAGCTATCTGGTACACATTATCCGGGATTTTCAGAAAGATCAGTTCCATCATCTCAATTATTTTGCGGATGATCTGGTGCACCAATACGGTTTGGACAGAACAACGTTGAATGACATGGCGCATGGTGCACCCATCGAGCCTGGTTTCCGTCAGATGATACGGGCTTATCTGCTGGTGGCTGATGACTACCGGCAGCAAACCTACCTGAAAATACAGGAAATCAAGCCGTTGTTGGAACCTCGTTACCAGCTTAGTCTCGAAATTATTTTCAATTTGTATCTGATGGTCTTTGAGCGGATTGATGTTGAACATGGTTGCTTTACAACAGAGGAACTCAACCCGACGCCCGAAGAAGTGAAAGCAAGGGTATACGAAACAATCGCCAGGTTTACTCAACCAACCAATGTTTGAACCTGGCACCCACGCAGATGATCATCGGCATGCGGCGTTGCAGCTGTTCTTAAACAAAAAATAGTATCAAATGAAAAAAGTACTGACATTTCTCAGCCAAATCCGGGAAAACAACAACAAAGAATGGTTTGACGCCCACAAGGCGGAATATACCGAAGCCAACTCCCTATTTACGTCATTTACGGAAAAGCTCATTCTTGGTATCGGAGAGTTCGATCCGTCTGTCAGGGGTCTTACGACCAAAGATTGCCTGTACCGGTTTTACCGCGATATCCGGTTCTCTCCCAATAAAATGCCGTATAAAATACATTTCGGTGCTTATATTTGCCCTCACGGCAAGAAATCGGGCTACGCCGGCTATTATTTTCACATTGAACCGGAAGGTAGTGGTTACCTGAATGGCCATCAGTTGGATACCGGGTTGTATTGTCCGGCACCTGAAGTCCTGAAGAGTGTCCGGGAAGGCATTCTTCTAAATGGTGATACGTTCGATGCGGCCGTTAAGGAAGCCGAGGGCTTTGTGCTGGAAGACAGCCAGGCTCTAAAAAAAGTGCCAAGAGGCTATCCGGCAGATTTTAAGTACGCCGACTATCTGAAACTGAAAAACCCTTGTTTGTGTAAACACGTGGACGATGCGTTTATCCTGAGCGATCATTTATTGGAGAACACCCTGGAAGCATTTAGCAAGACCTATACATTCAATAAGTTATTGAATGAGTCGGTTGAGTATGCGTTGGAATGACCCGGAGCAACCGGTCATTCCGTTCAGCCGCAAGTGATTTACATCGGACTATCAGAGGTCGTGTTCTGTTTGTCAGGAATCATGCTGTTTGTGCCATCGGTGGCGTGACCTCTGCCATCGTTGAGGTTATTTTGCCTAAGGTCGCGTTATTTTTTCATGAAAAATTGCTTTTCGTCGTCCGGGAATTTC
>JAUZOU010000591.1 GCA_030706285.1 Bacteroidota bacterium | reverse complement strand
ATATCGGTCACTCCTTCTCGCTGCTTGAAATTCTCAACCTTCAGCTCTGCATCCGAAAGTTCCCCTCCTAATGGGCCCAACAATGTCTCCAGATAGGTGGCAGTCGCTTTGGCCATCATCGTCTTATCCTTCAGGTCTTCTTCTTTGTACGTTTCCAGGAACGTATTCAGAATATCTATTCCTTTCTTTACATTCGAAGTCCTTAAAGCCAGATTGATGACCGTTGTCGTTTGCGAAGCAAGTGATACATTCATCGATCCTATCAAGTGATCTGCAACCCTGGCAGGATTTTCAAGTGTGACATCAATCATCATAAAACCTTTTTGCTCATAATTAGTAGAAGAAAACTCAATCGTTCCAAACGGAAGCACGACCAAACTATCCTCACTTGTTGCCCTGATCCGGTACTCCTTGTTATCAAATATGCCGGAAAACATGTACACAGCATTCGGGCGAAGCTCGACCGTAAAATTTTGCCGGCCTTTGAAATTGTCCAGAGACGCATCGGATAATTTGATGGATATAGGACAATCTTTTCCGTACAATTCTATTTTTTTGTATCTCTCAGCTTTATAGTATTGGGCATAAATATCCAGTTTCCTAACGACCTGCTCCATCAAAAACGACGTAGTCAACACTTCAAGTTCGTTGTCCGTATTGTTTTTCAAATTAAAAAGTCCAAGACTTTTAATGAAACTCGTGTTCTCGTCAGACGTATTTTCAAGCAATATTTTTGCTCTGACCTCATAGGTTGGTGGTGTTATCTTGAGGTATAGTACTGCCAGTGCCAAACATATAATAATGGATGCCACAAACCATTTCCAATAACGCAGGTATTTAAGAAACGCATCAGAAAAGCCTTCGTGTTCTTCCTGTTGCCTATCACCCTTTTTTAAAAGAAAATCTATGTTATTTGTTTTCATATGATACTAATTTTTTCGTTTAAAGCCATCTTTAACTCCGCTTGGCAAGCTTTTGTTCATGTTGAACAGAAAAATGCCCGTTTCATAAATGGATGTCTAGGGCGATTATAATAATAAGATATTGACTAACAAGCTCGACAGTGAAAGCAAAATGGAGAGTGCAGAGACACTGAATGTTTCGGCTGCATTGATACCAGACGCTCTTGATCTCGATTTATTGGGTTCTACATACACGACATCATTTTGTTCCAGATAATAAGCCGGCGAATTGATGATGTCTTTATCCGTCAAATCGACCTTAATGACAAACTTGCTGCCATCGGCATTCTCTCTTAATATTTTAACATTATCACGCCTGCCGTAAATCGTCATATCGCCTGCAAGAGCCAAACCCTCAAAGATGGTCAGCCGGTCGTTTGTGGTCTGGTATTTTCCAGGTCTGGAAACTTCACCCAGAACGTTCACAGCATAATTGGTTATCCGGATGGTCACTACGGGTCGTTCTTTGCTAAATGCGGACTTAAGTTTTTCCTGGATTTCATTTTCCAGTTCTTTACGTGTTTTTCCGGCTACAACAATTTTTCCCAAAGTGGGGAAATCAATCGTTCCATCATTATCAACCAGGTAACTTTGCATGGTTGGCGTACTGTACAATGAATTATTTGTTGCATCGGCTGTTTGAGGGACCAAAAGATTATAATTTCTGGATGCGGTTGGTTCCGAAGTAACAACAGTAATGATCAGAAGATCCTTTGGCTTGAAACGAGAATCATACAGATCGGCTGAGGCTCCCATGGCTGCCATTTTACGCGGCTCATTTGCCTGCAAATACGCCAAATTTCTGGAACTCGAGCAGGAGGCCAGCAAAAGAAGCATGGCGATCATTAAAATAGAGTTGATTAATCTGGTATTCATCGGTCTT
>JAUZOU010000590.1 GCA_030706285.1 Bacteroidota bacterium | reverse complement strand
GAAGATTCGTGTGTGGAATAGCCTGACGATTCCCCAATTGGCAGGCATTCCTGCGGAACAGGCCATCAACCTGGGTTATTTTGACGCTTCCTTGTCAGCCATGCATGATGATACGTTGGCATTGGGCTCATCGCGTTATCTTCATACAACAGACATACGGCTGTTCCGGTCATCAAATTGTCATCATTTACCGGCCTCAATGACGCCGGCTTCATCGTGGCGTTCATTGGTCAACGATCTGGGCTGGCTACTCCGAACGATTCAACCGACTATTATTGTCAGCACTTATCCGGCCATCGACTATCATAAAGATCATAAATATACGACGATTGCGCTGTTACAAGCCATGAAGGAGTTCCAATATGACAACTGCCAATTATGGCTTTACACCAACCATTACCCGTTGACTAAAATGTATCCGGATGGGCCAACCGGAAGCCAGATCAGTTTGCCTCCCCGTTTCGGCAAGAAACCGATCTATTTTGATCAGCTGGAGTCCTTCCCTTTATCTCCGCTCTTACAAGCTCAAAAAGCACTGGCTCTGGATGCAATGAACGATCTTAGGCCTGATACGCAGTATCGTACTGTGTGTGCGTCATGGAAACAATTCTGGCAGAATCTTCAGGATAAGCTGTTTTTATCTGCTTCGGATTATTTCAGAAAGTCGGTCAGAAGCAATGAATTGTTTTTTGTAATAGACGGTAGGAACGCGATTAAGCCTGCTGTCCGGAAACAACTTGTTGGCAGCTGAGATCTGAGCAGTTTTGCATTGAAAGACGCCTGTTTTAGACCTGTTTGTTCGACTCCGGTTGCCCAAATGCCAATGACGCAGCACCGTAAACAGCTATATGATCAAGCTCCGATACGACAACAGATAGGTGATCCAGCGAATGTTGGAAGATAAAACCTTCTTTCAGCGAGCGGAACATGGCTTCGCGGAAAAATGGGAAAGCATTGCTGACTGAGCCTCCGAAAATAATCAGCTGCGGATCATAAGCATACAAAACAGCCTGCATAAATTTTCCAAGGTTAGTGCCAAAGGTTTCAAACAGCTGCAGTGCTTCCTGATCGTTTTGCCCAGCCAGGCGTGAGACCTCGTATGCCGGGACGTTTAGTTCGTCCCTGAAATATTGGCCGCTGCAATAATATTCGTAAGTATGTTCCCTGAACGGGAGATTTCCTAATTCGCCGGCTCCGCAGTTGTTGCCTTCATACAGCCTGCCATTGATGATCAGCCCGGCTCCCAGCCCTGTCCCAAGTACCAGCCCAACCACGGAATGGTATCCTTTCGCCTTGCCGAAAAACAACTCCCCGGAAACAAAGCAATTGGCATCGTTATTGATAAAAACCGGCAAGTGAAACCTGTCTTCCAGCAAGTGTTTCAATGGTACTTCTTTCCAGTCTTTGATATTTGTTGCATTATAAACAATGCCTTTATTGACATCTACGATCGTTGGAACGCCAATGCCGATGGCATCCACTGTTGATAGACAAAAGCTGGAAATCAGGCCTGCGATAGCCTCCACGACTTCATGGGCTAAGGCATCGGCAGGTGTCGGAATCGAAAGGACTTCGCCCAGGAGCCCGTTCTCAACAAGACCGGCACGGATGCTGGTTCCTCCCATATCAATGCCGAGAATTCGTTGCTGTGTTTTCATAAGTAGTAATGATTGAACCGGTTGTGGTTACCCTTGCAAATATAGACAATTATTTCATCCTTTCTTTCAGCAGGTTGGCAGCGACACACAGCTCGTCGTACCATTCCTGTCCGAATCGACGGATCAGTGGTTCTTTCAGAAACTGATAGACTGGAATACCCAGTTTCTGACCCAACAGCCTGGCTCCTGCACAAATG